>QNEM01000331.1 GCA_003645215.1 Gammaproteobacteria bacterium | reverse complement strand
TCACTTTTAAAAAGCCTTTCGGTCCACCACGATGCTGGATATAGGGTTGTCCTTCACTATTCACCGTGGCCATATAAAAGGAATCGAGTTCAGCAATAAAATCTCTGAGCTGCCTGGTGACGGTGCTTTCCCAGCTCCCACGTTGTTCCATATGTGCATAGCTGTTGCGTGAACCTTTCTGCTTTTGTATATCCTTGACCTTGTCGGTAAAGGCAATGTCACTTGTGTACTCTCTCATGGTCATTCTCCAGGTCTATTATAGAGGCCATCATCATTTGTGTGATGATGGCCTCTGCTAGTACATCATATTATGTGTGAGCTTAGCTATCTCAGTTACTGGCAATATACTCACTGGTCAGAAAACGCCTGATATGTTCGGCAATTACCTGGCTATCTTCTTCGAGGGCGAAGTGCCCGGTATCCAGCAGATGAAAATCAACAACCTTCAAATCACGCTTGTAAGGATGTGCGCCTGCTGATGGAAAGATTTCATCATTCTTTCCCCAAACTATTAGTGTAGGTGGTTGATGTTCTCGCAAGTACGCCTGCCATTCGGGATAGAGTGGAGGATTAGTCCCGTAGCTGTAAAACATTTGTAGTTGAATCTCCTGATTCCCCTTGCGATCCAGTAATGGCTGAACATGATCCCAGGTGTCTGGACTGATGGCTTCCACATTACGTACGCCATTGGTGTATTGCCACCTGGTTGCACCTTCGCTGGTCAAAAAGCGCAATGCATCATCATTTGTCATGTTTGGATTGTTGTAGGCTTTCTTTACATTTTTCCACCAGTCATTATCCAGACCCTGGTTCACTGCTTTCCGATCTTTCCAGTAGGCCTGGATGGGTTCCCAGAAATTGTTATCAATACCTTCAACATAGGCATTGCCATTTTGAATGATTAGTCCTTCAACGCGTTCCGGGTGTTTTGTAGCGATGCGAAAGCCAATTGGTGCGCCATAGTCCATCAAATACAGGCTATAGCTTTTCAGCCCGATCTTATCTATAAATTTATCAACGATATTGGCTACGTTATCAAAGCTGTATTCAAACTCATCTACGTCTGGCATTGAACTATATCCATACCCCGGGTAATCCGGTGCGACCAGATGATATTGATCGGCCAGTTGCGGAATCAGATCACGAAACATATGTGATGAGGTCGGAAATCCGTGCAACAACAGAATAGTCGGTTTATCAGGATTACCTGCTTCGCGATAAAAAATATCCAGTCCTTCTATCTCGACAGTCTTGTAACGGACATCCTGCATATTGTCATTGGCAAATAATGCCTGGGTTAAGACAAGGCTGAATAGCAGAATTAAAAGTATGGCATTAGTTGTTTTTAATGTTTGTGTCTTCATGGTGTTTCTCCTCCTGGTGGTTTATTTAACAGTGGAAATAAGCTTACATTATGATTTTAAAAAGATTAATATAGCGATTAGTTCAATGATTATTGCTGAGGAACAATAATGATAGGGCAAGAAGGTTTGCGAGAATTTGTTGCTGTGGTTGAACAGGGTGGGTTTACTGCGGCTGGCCGGCAGCTGAATGTTTCTACTTCATTTGTCAGTCGCCAGGTCACACGGTTGGAAAATCGTCTCGATGTTCGCCTGTTACAAAGGACAACGCGCAAGGTCCATTTGACAGATATGGGTCAGGTCTATTATGAGCGTAGTCGAGAAATCCTGGATCAGCTTGAATCACTGGAATCCGAGATGGCCGATCTACAGGAGAAGCCCAGGGGTCTGGTGCGCATCACGGCAGCGGGTGAATATGCCGAACGATTTGTTGCCCCCGCCGTTGCAAAATTCGTCAAAAAATATCCAGAGGTATCCGTTGAACTGATAGCAAGTATGCAAGTTGTCGATATTATTGATGAAGGATTTGATATCGCCATACGCATGAGTGCATTAACTGATAGTTCCCTAATCGCCAGGAAAGTTGAACAACGTCGAATAATGGTCTGTGCCAGCCCTGCCTACCTGCAAGAACATGGGCGGCCGAAGACACCGGAAGATCTGCGTACCCACAATTGTCTTATGTTTCCAGATATGCCGTGGCGTTTTAAATATCCGGATCGAATTCAGGAAGTAAAGGTACGCGGGTCATGGAACAGTAATAATGGGCGCATACTCGTTGCTGCAGCAAGGCAGGGGATTGGGGTAATCAGGTTCTCTGAGTATTACCTGGAATCGTTGGTGAATACCGGAGAGCTGGAAATTGTCCTGCAGGATTATGAAGTGGCTGATGCAGCAACCTGGATTATTTATCCGAATCGTCGTCACTTACCTACACGGGTTCGTTATCTGGTTGAATTTTTACTCGGTGAATTACCCGGGAAAACAAATGAGAAGGAGCTTCGACTCGTCTAAACACTCTATGCCTGTACTATACTCAGGTAATGTGTGGTCGTTACCAACTCACCAGTAAGCCAAAAGATCTGCAGCTGCATTTTAATGTGGGCTCACCTGTTGCTTTCAAGCAAAGCTACAACATTGCTCCCTCGAGTTATTGCCCGATTATCCGTTTGAGCAAAGAAAAGAATGAGATGGCTTTGTGTTACTGGGGCTTGATTCCCTCATGGGCGAAAGACAAGAAAATTACACCTGTTAATGCCAAAGCTGAAACTATCATGGAAAAGCCATTTTTCCGGATGGCTTACAGGCACCGTCGTTGTATTATTCCGGCCAATGGGTTCTATGAGTGGCAAGGCGCCAAAGGTCACAAACAGGCATTCTATTTTTCTCCTGAGGCTTCGGACTTCTTTGGCTTTGCGGGTTTATGGGACATCTGGGAACGGCCTGATGAGGTGATAGAGTCTTT
>QNEM01000330.1 GCA_003645215.1 Gammaproteobacteria bacterium | reverse complement strand
CATGAACTAGTGTTATTATTAGTATGCTAATACTTATTACGGATGAGCCTTCATCACATTGCGATGAAGTATAACCTCAAACTATCTGGAAATGCAGACTCCAGCAAGACGAGAACAGCATAATTATGATGTTTGCCATCGCAGCAATCCTACTGATTTCACTCATCTTTGGGCCACAAATCTGGGCCAGGCATGTGTTTAAAAAATATGCTGTGGAGATTGACGCTTTCCCGGGAACCGGTGGTGAACTTGCAGAACATCTAGTCAAACGTCTCGAGCTTACTGATGTTCATATTGAAGAGGGGGAACAAAATGAAAATTATTACGATCCGGAAAATAAGCTGGTCAAATTATCTGCGGACAATTTCAATGGCAAATCACTGACAGCCATTTCTGTTGCTGCACATGAAATTGGCCATGCTATCCAGCACCAGGTCGGTTATCAGCCACTCTTGTTACGCTCTGGACTGGCCAGGTTCTCATGGTATGCAGAAAAACTGGCCGCCGTGCTATTGGTTGCTTTCCCTTTTATATCATTACTCACACGTCTTCCTGCCGTGGGTGTTTTTACATTTGCCTGTGGCCTGGCCATTTTGCTTCTACCCGTGTTGGTCAACCTGGTTACTTTGCCGGTAGAATGGGATGCCAGTTTCAAACGGGCACTCCCGGTATTAATCGCCGGGGAATATATCCCTGAATCTGCAGTCCCCATCGCAAAACAAATCCTGACCGCAGCCGCACTCACCTATCTGGCCGCCTCTCTTGCCAGTCTTCTGAATTTCTACAGGTGGGTGGCCTTTCTAAGACGTTAAACTGTTAAACATCTTGTCATTCCAAATCCCTGTCTCGAACCGCAGTGAGAGATCTTGTGAGGAATCTTCTACACTAGACCAGTACACTCTCCTTGCTCCCTGTATTTCTGCTAGACTTCGGACTCAAGATAGGAATATTCACTAGACACATCATAATGAAACTGACCAGCTTTGAATCCATCATTACAGAACTGAACGACGCAAATGTGCGTTATCTGATTGTCGGTGGTCTGGCCGTTGCCGCTCATGGTTATGGTCGGGTAACGTTCGATGTAGATCTTGTTTTGAATTTGCAAACTGAAAATATAAAGAAGGCCATGAAGGCTCTTGAAAGACTTGGATACAAACCATTTATTCCGGTTAAGGCATTGGATTTTGCAGATGCTGAGAAACGCGAAACATGGATTAATGAAAAAAACATGGTTGTATTTCAGCTATACAGTGAACAACATCCTGAGACTCGTATTGATTTGTTTGTGGCGTCACCCTTCGATTTCGACAAAGAATATGAAAATGCACTGATTGAAGAATTTTTACCGGGACAGCATATCAGATTTGTCAGAGTTGAAACCCTGATAGAGATGAAAGAACTTGCTGATCGAGAAAAAGACAGGGAAGATATACGGCAGTTAAAGATATTGATAGAGAACTCAAAAGATGAGCAGTAAATCAAAAACCAGCGAAAAATCAATCAAACTTTCCTGGCACAAGCACAACCTGGAGAATTTTGAATATTTCCGATCCCTGGATATACGCACAAAATTTTCCGCGATAGAAGGAATGGCAGATACCATGAGGAGATTTCAGAAATTACACAGTCAACACAAGAAAAGTGACTGAGCTCTACCAAGTCCTACCTGTTAGTTGGAATCGTCAGTTATTTCTGCCGTCTTATCATCATCATTTTGCTTATCGACAAGTTCTTTATCCAGTTTCTTATTAGTCTGCAGTCCCAACTTATGTATCGCTTCTGCCCTTCCAACAAGGTTGCCCCTGCCATCGGTCAAGCGATTATGAGCAGTCTGATAGGCTAACTGTGCCTTATCCAGTTTGTCACCTACGTCATCCAGGGCATCCACAAAACCAACAAACTTGTCATACATATCTCCTGCTCGTTTGGCAATTTCCTTTGCATTTTTATTCTGGTATTCATAACGCCACATATTATGAATAATCTGCAAATTCATAGTCAAGGTAGATGGACTGACCAAAAATATACCGCGCTTGAATGCATCATTGAAAAGATTTTCATCCTGCTCAACAGCCAGCATCAACGCAGGTTCAACAGGTACAAACATTAATACCATGTCGAGTGAATTTATTTTAACCAGTTCATCATAATTCTTGCCCTGTAAATCGGAGATGTGCGTGCGAATTGCATCAAGGTGTTCAGTTAACGCCTGCTTCTGTTCTTCCTCGTCTTCTGCTGCATAAAACCGCTCATACGCATTGAGTGAAACCTTGGAATCAATCACAACATCTTTGTTATCTGGCAAATGGACGACTACATCGGGGTAGAACAATTTTCCATGTTCGTCACGGTAACTTTCCTGGGCGTCATATTCACGACCGTTTTTCAGACCGGAATCCTCCAGCACTCTTTGCAGGATAACCTCGCCCCAGTTACCTCGTGTTTTGCTTTCACCTTTGAGCGCCCTGGTCAGGTTTATTGCATCCTTGCTCATCTGTTGATTTAAAGATTTCAGACTGGTAATTTCATTAAATAAAGAAACCCTGTCCCTGGTTTCCTTGTCATAAACATCTTCAATTTTTTTCTTGAAGTCACCCAGCTGTTCACGCAAAGGACCCAGGGTCTCACCAATATTTATTTTATTTTGTTCGGTAAATTTTTTACTTTTCTCTTCAATAATCCTGTTGGATAAATTTTCAAAAGCCGACGTCATATTTTTTTCGGCATTTTCCAGCAAGCCTAGTTTTTCCTGAGATGATTTCTTCTCATCTTCAAGCAGGGTATTTAATTCAGCTATTTTTACCCTGGCTGTTTCCGTGCTTTGT
>QNEM01000329.1 GCA_003645215.1 Gammaproteobacteria bacterium | reverse complement strand
AGCAAGGCTTCACCGTCAAACGCTATTCCGGCATAAAATTCTTGCGTAGACGCAAAAAGGCCCATGATATAAACCTGTTTATTAAAAACAATGAACCTCTTGGCATTATTTGCGACTCATGGAAAAGCCTTGAGCAGCTGCGAACAGAAGGTGTCCCGGCAGTGCTTTGTCTTGCCCACGGCACTGAACTACCGGTTCAGTGTTCTCCTGCTAAAACGAAGCGTATTCAACGATCTCTGGCCAAAGCCACTGCAGTAATCGCCAACTCTAATTACACAGCTGACCGCACAAAACCTTTTCTTGCAAGTCTGGCACACTTGCACGTCATAAACCCTGGCATTCATAAGCCCGCTGTGGCCGACAAAAATACCATTGACAGGATCGAGGCCCGGCTTAGTCAGCACAGCCCGGTTTTGATAAGTGTTGCTCGCCTGCAAAAACGTAAAGGACACAACCAGATCATACAGCTCCTGCCAAAACTGTTACCCAAATATCCAGAGCTGCTTTATGTCATCATAGGAAAAGGATCCGAACAAATCTCGCTACAAAAACTTGTACAAACACTCAAGCTTGAAAATAACGTTCTGTTTGCTGGCACAACCAGCGATGCTGAATTAAGTGCCTACCTGGATCATAGCCATCTGTTCCTTATGCCCGGCAATACAGACGGCAACGATGTTGAAGGTTTTGGTATAGCGTACATTGAGGCAGCATATCATGGTGTTCCTGCCGTTGCCGGGCGATCAGGCGGCGCCACCGAGGCCGTTATTGACGAACAAACCGGGCTGCTATGCACAGCAGGCGACGACACAGCATTTTTTGCTGCCGTTTCTCGCTTGTTAGGCGATGAAATTTTGCTTGAACGCATGGGAAAACATGCACAGCAACGGGCTCAGAACCTGCTTTGGACAAAAGTGATTTGCGACTATGAAAAATTACTCGGTCTCTAGCTTGTACAGTTATTCTGCCTCGAGGTTTTACTTTATTCCGGCTTCTGCGTGATTAACATTTTGACACCATCTGTTTTTGTAATAGTCCTGCGACATCATCCACGGCAATATTGTTTATATTCTGTTTTTCTCCAACCAGCCATTGTGCCTTTTCTCCCCAGGGTCGATATCTGTCCGGCTCGCCTGTCCCAAAAACAGTTAGTGTCGGGATCCCGACAGCGCTTGCCAGATGGCCAAGGCCAGAATCGTTACCAACAAAAATTTCCAGGCTTTGCAGTATTGCAACTGCTTCAAGAATACTTGTTCTCCCACACAGGTTAATACACGGGACATCTGATCTCGAAATAATATAATTTGAATGTTCCTTGTCCCTGCTATCTCCCAGAAAAATAACAGCATCGAAATCGTTGCCGGCCTTTTCCACCAGGGACAGATAGTTCTCTTTTGACCATATCTTTTTTTCTGCATTCGCGCCCGTTCCCAGCCCCAATAATTTTTTTCCATAATGCTCACCAAGGGACTCTTCAGCAAATTTTTTTTCTATACTACTGGTCCAGACATGACATTGAGGTGGATCACCTTGATAGATCTTCGAAATGATCCCCAGGTGCTGCTGCACTGAATGTACACCTGTCTTTATTCTGTTTAACTTTGTATATCTTTTCCCTGCAGGTAACAAATAGGCCAGACCATCAGTGCGAAGATCTACAATCAGATCGTAAGATTGAGCCCATAACTCCATAAGCAGTGCAGGAACTCCCCTTAAAAATCTGCTTTTCTGTTTGTGGAATATATTGCCCCGATAAGGACAATAATTAAAGATCTCACTGGAACGCTGGTCACCAACAATATCGATAACGGCCTCTGGATAAAGTTCGTGCAAGGCCTGAAGAACAGGCGTCGTCATTACTGCATCACCAATATTACTTAAGGATATAAATAATATTTTGTTGACCACTTCTTTCATCTCTTTTCGACTATTTTTAGTGGGCGTGTTTTTATTTGCCGATACAGAATTTTGAGAAAATTTCACCCAGAAGATCGTCGGCGACAAAACTTCCAGTAACTGCCCCCAAAGATTCCTGGGCCAAGCGCAAATCTTCAGCTAATAACTCCGTAGTATTTTTATTTTCCAGGTGCTGCAATCCCTTGTCCAGAAATCCTTTCGTTTCAGAAAGTGCATTCAAGTGGCGTGTTCTGGCCATGCATACATCTTCGTTTGTGTTGCTTAAACCCATAATTATTTTCAAACATTGAACCAGGGCTTCAAGCCCTTCCCCTGTCCTGGCCGATAGAAACACCTCTGTCTCGCCTGTGTTTTTTTCCAGCAACTCTTGTTTATTGTCAGCTAAATCAATTTTATTTTTTACTACTACTATTTTTATATTGTCAGGGCACACATCCAGAACCCTTTGCTCCTCTACGCCAATATCTTCACCATATTCAAGCAACAACAAAATAATATCAGCCTGCCCCGCCGCATTTAATGCGCGCTTGATGCCCTCTTCTTCAATATCGTCTTTGCTTTCTCTGATCCCCGCCGTGTCTAGTATATTAAGCGGTGCACCCTCTATAAGAATATTTTCATCAACGATGTCTCTCGTAGTTCCCGGGGTTTTACTTACAATTGCGGCCTCTCTCCCTGCAAGTCGATTTAATAAACTTGATTTACCAACGTTTGGGCGCCCGACAATTGCCAGGCGTAAACCTTCTCCCAATATTGCTCCCTGCTGCGCCCCCTTAAGGATCTTGCCTAGTTCATCGACACAGCCAGATATCTTTGCCTTTAGCCCGGCATCCTGAATAAAATCTATTTCTTCTTCCGGGAAATCCAGTGCGCCCTCTACAAACATACGCAAATCAACCAGTCTTTGTAACAGGTCGTTTATATTGT
>QNEM01000328.1 GCA_003645215.1 Gammaproteobacteria bacterium | reverse complement strand
CGAATGTGAGTGGCTTAAACTTCATGTTAGGCGTGGTCTCCTATCTGATTCCGTTGAATGCCTCAATGATGGAAGTATCTAAAGCTGGGTCGGCGTTGTCAATTACCAAACTCCAATCAAGTCTAACTTTGTCGGTGGCAGCATTAATGGAACTTATTGACTCGTCGGTTACTCGGAATTGGTGGTCTTGGGCACGTTCCCTTGTGCGATTGAAACATATATCCAGTGGGCACGATATACGTACTAGTCTCAGCTCGTAATTGGCCTTAAGACGGTCAATGAATTCTGGGAGGTATCTTGAAGAACCAGTGGCTTCTGAAATGACTTCATCACTTTTTTGAAGAATTTCTTCTATCCAATTCAGTTCTAGATCGTACCCATCGTTCGGTAGGTGATCATTTTCTAAGTTCGTTGACTGGATATGTTCTATTAAGCGTTGCTCTACCCGAATAAAGTGAATTCCCAGCTTGTTCTCAAGCAAATTTCCGATATAGGTTTTACCGCTGCCTTTCGCCCCAATCATTAAGTAGACAACCTTTTTGCTGGTAGAGATGCTCATATAGACTGTTTGCCTAACAGGTGATTATGTGACACGCACGAATCACGCGTGAATATTGTGATATGCTGCATTTTGTTCTCACTAAGTTCTCATGATTTATGAGGTTCATCAATGACTCCTGTTGGCACATCAGAGCCAAATCAATACCTTACTAATCCGTCAGCAGTAATATCATAGGACTAAACCGCTCTCGCGGTAACGTGTGCCAGTTTCAGGGCTAATCTCTTCCTTTAAATAGTGGCATCTTCTATGTTTGAAGAACGGGGCAATCTGCCTCGCTTCAACACAGGAGAAGCGTCATGTCACAAGCTACTCAACCTATCAGTCCTTTACGTCAACGCATGATCGAAGATATGAATTTGCGTAAATTGGCCCCCAAAACTCAGGATGCTTATATTCGAGCTGTGAAGAAGCTCGGTGATTATCTGGGGCACTCACCGCATACGGCCACCAAAGAAGATCTACGCAATTTTCAACTCTTCCTGATCGGTCAGGGCACCTCTCGTATCACCATTAACGCCACTGTCACGGCACTGCGATTTTTATTTGAAGTCACCCTGGATCGACAGGGTGTGGTAGATAAACTTAAAACGGTGCCCGTTCCCCGTAAGTTACCCATTATATTGAGTCGGGAGGAAGTCAGCCGATTACTGACAGCTACCGTCAGCTTGAAGTATAAGGCTGCTTTCTCTATCGCCTATGGAGCCGGACTTCGGATCAGTGAAGTACTGGCCCTCAAACTCAGTGATGTCGACAGTAAACGTATGACCCTGCATGTGGAACAGGGCAAAGGTCGTAAAGATCGTTACGCCATGTTATCACCGGTATTGCTGAAAGTTCTACAAAACTGGTGGCGTCAGGGACATGCAAAGGGTTTGTTGCTTGATGGTGGCTGGCTATTTCCTGGTCAAAACCCTGTTAACCCGTTGAGCAACCGTCAGTTATCCCGTGCTATTCGTGCTTCAGCGGTCACTGCAGAGATTGAAAAGCGAGTGACCATGCATCTGCTCAGACATTCGTTTGCTACCCATTTGCTGGAACAAAAAGTGGATATCCGGTTAATTCAGGTATTGCTGGGCCATAGTAAACTGGAAACGACCACCTTGTATGCACAGGTCGCCACGGATATGTTGCAGGAAGTGACCAGCCCACTGGAGATTCTACCACCTGCAACGTAGCGTGATGTCATGCCCCGACAGACTCTGGAGGTCGCGGATATCTTCCGTGCTCAGGGATCGAAATGGCGGCAGGCACATCAAGGTCATGTCAGCCTTGGTCAACTGAAGGTGATGTCTGCCATCGAGACTTGCCGTAGCGCTGAACTCGGTGGACATATATTGCAATGCACGGATTGTGGATACCAGCAAATTGCCTACAACTCCTGCCGTAATCGGCATTGCCCAAAGTGCCAGGCCAGTGCTGCACATCGCTGGCTCGAAGCCCGCCAGGCTGATCTGTTGCCTGTCGAATATTATCACCTGGTCTTCACGTTACCCGCTCCGATCAGTGCGCTGTCTTATAGCAACAAGTCGGTGATCTACACCATCCTGTTCAAAATGGCAGCAAAGACACTGCAAATTATTGCGGCTGATCCGAAACATCTGGGTGCACGGGTGGGATTCACACTGGTGTTGCACACCTGGGGTTCAAGCATGATACATCACCCGCATGTGCATGGTATTGTACCCGGTGGAGGCCTTTCTCTGGATGGAAAACAGTGGGTTTCCTGTCGGCCTGGTTTCTTCCTGCCGGTACGAGTGTTGTCTCGCTTGTTCAGACGGTTGTTTCTGGAAAAACTCAACGAAGCCTATCTGGCTGGTGAATTGAAGTTCTTCGGTGAACATCAGGCATTGACCGAGATAAAAGCCTTCGCCAACTGGCTTAATCCTTTAAGAAAGATCGACTGGGTCGTCTACGCTAAAGCTCCGTTTTCCGGCCCCGAAGCCGTACTAGCTTATCTGTCCCGTTATACTCACCGGGTGGCCATCAGTAACAGTCGTTTACTCAGCTTCGATCACAATGGCGTAACTTTTAAATGGAAAGACTATCGCGGTAAAAAACTGATCCGTTATAAAACCATGACCCTGTCAGCAGATGAGTTTATCCGTCGATTTTTAATACATGTGCTACCCGGGCGTTTTCACCGAATCCGTCATTATGGATTACTAGCCAACTCAGGTCGGCAGGATAATCTCAAACGAGCGCGTGAACTATTGAAGGATCACACCGATCTGGTCAATAAGAAAAAAGGTACCATAGAGGCTGAGAAGCATGAAACTGATATACCTG
>QNEM01000327.1 GCA_003645215.1 Gammaproteobacteria bacterium | reverse complement strand
TTCCATGTATTGTACTGTTCTTGCGACCAGTTCATCGGCGCCACGATCCAGTAACAAATATTGAAAGCTAAGCAACATGCTGCCGAGCAATCCAACCAGAGTGGTGTTGAGTGCTACCCCCATACCTGCTGTCATAGAAGTAAGGATGCCCTGAACATCAGCAATATCGAAAGATTTCAGAGTCGAGAGTGGACCTAGCATCAGTACAAAGCCGATGACCGTGCCTAATAATCCAAGTTTCACGAGTAAGCTGGTAAAGAACCAGCCTACTTCATGTTGAGCATGGGCTTGTTCCGCAAATACTTCAGCAAGCAGTGCGTTGTCAGGTGAATTTTTTTCATCACGAAAGCTTTGTCCTTTTAGACTTTTTGTGATGATTCTTAAAAATTCAGCGGGAAGTGAATTTTCGGTGTGCCAGGACAAAGACTCATCTTCAATATCGATAATCGAATTGAGTTGATGAGATAAATACATCGCCCGAATACCACAGTGTATTGTTCCTCCAAGAAAGAACAGGGCGATAAGAAAAGTAATCTTTGTGGGATCACTGGCAAATATATTGCCCAGGATCTGTAATTGCCAACTTAACCAAAGCAGAAAGCTCATAACACCAGCATATATAGTCCACTGCAAAATCAGGCGTGACTTAAAGGTATTTCTAATCATTTTAAAGTTTGATACATCCCGAATTAATGATCTTACTTAAAGTCGAGTAAAGAGTGTTCATTTTAGCATTATGTGAATGAAAAAATAGCATATAGATCATAATCCGGATTTAATGATCAAATTTTACGAATTATTCTTTTATGAATTATCCAGGCAGAAAAATAATTAAGGCAACAGCACAACGTAAGGAATTTTCCTTGAATGTTTTCAATAATAAAAATTTCAGGGACAGGGTGTCTATAATTTGCTTTAAATTATAAAATACTGCTATTCACCTGTATGATTTCAACCCAGTAATTTATTCGGTAAATACTAGACAAGTAATGTGACCGGGGTTCATTCGGCCGAACGAAAATCATACGCTTTCAATCTCCTCCTTTGCCTTCATTATCTAACTATAATTTCTATGTAAATCAATAAGATGCTATTGAATTTAGCCTCTTTTATTATATCGGCACGAGTATTGCACATAAATTAATACGAAAGGTGTGCTAATTAAATTTAGTGTTTAAAAAAAAACACCTGATGGAAGCTTGGTAACTTAGACATGCATTAAAAACGCAAGTATTAAGCTTAAAATTAATTTGATGAGAAGGGGGCTTATTTTGACTACAGAAAATCCTGTTGAAGTATTAGGAATTGATGCCGGTGGCACAATGACAGATACTTTCTTTGTTGCGGCTGATGGCCAGTTTATCGTGGGTAAGGCACAGAGTAGCTCAGATGAAGCTGCTGCCGTTGTGGAATCGAGTAAAGATGCGCTGGAAGGCTGGCATCGATCCATTGATGAAGTATATTCTGAAATGGTCACCGCTGTTTATTCCGGTACGGCCATGTTGAACAGAGTTGTTTCTCGCAAAGGTAATCGTACTGGCTTGATTGTTAGTAAAGGCTTTGAAGACAACCACCGGATGGGACGTGCACTGCAATGCTATCTAGGCTATGCATTCGAAGATCGCCTTCATCTCAATTCTCATCGTTACGATGATCCACTGGTGGCAATACAAGATACTCGTGGTGTGACTGAGCGTATTGACTGTCAGGGCACCGTGGTTATACCGGTCCGTTTGCATGAAGCCAAGGAATCAGTAAAAGAATTGATTGATCGCGATGTAAAAGGGATTGTTATCAGTTTTCTGAATTCTCATACAAATCCTGACCATGAACGCGCTGTTCGGGATGTTTGTCTGGAAGAAATAAAAAAATCGGGCAAAAAGATCCCCGTGTTTGCATCCTGTGATTACTATCCCAATCGCAAGGAGAGTCACCGTACCAATACCACCATTCTTGAGGCCTATGCAGCCGAACCATCTCGTGCCACATTGAAAAATTTAAGCGACAGTATGGCAGAATTGGGAGGGACATTTGATGTCCGTGTCATGGCCAGTCATGGCGGTACCATCAGTTGGAAAGCAAAAGAACTGGCCCGTACCCTGGTCTCAGGCCCTATTGGAGGTGTGATTGGTGCTGCATATCTGGGTAAGCAATTAGGCTATGAGAATATTGTTTGTTCTGATATTGGTGGAACCAGTTTTGATATGGCCCTGATTACTAAAGGTAACTTTGCTATCGGGCGTGATAAAGACATGGCCCGACTGGTATTGTCCTTGCCTTTGGTTGGCATGGATACTGTGGGTGCAGGGGCGGGTAGCTTTGTCCGTATTGACCCGTATTCCAATGCCATTAAGTTGGGACCGGATAGTGCCGGTTATCGAGTAGGTACCTGTTGGGAAGAAGGTGGTGTCGACACTGTCTCTGTAACAGATTGTCACATTATTCTGGGCTACCTTAATCCTGAGAACTTTCTTGGTGGTGCATTAAAGCTCAATGTTGAGCGTGCTCATCAGTGTGTTAAAGATCAGATTGCGGATAAGCTGGGTATGACTGTCGAAGATGCAGCAGCTGGCGTCATCGAATTACTGGATGCCTCTCTACGCCAGCATCTGGCCGATATGATTTCGAGTAAAGGTTATACCCCTGCAGACTTTGTCTGTTTCTCCTATGGTGGTGCGGGACCTGTTCATTCCTATGGCTATACCAAGGGCCTGGGTTTTCAGGAGACCATTGTTCCAGCCTGGGCAGCGGGATTCTCTGCTTTTGGCTGCGCATCAGCTGAATTTGAGTACCGTTATGACAAGAGTGTCGATGTTGCCATTCCACAAGGTGGTAGTGATGAATCTAA
>QNEM01000326.1 GCA_003645215.1 Gammaproteobacteria bacterium | reverse complement strand
GTTCCAAACAGGAACAGGATTCTTGCTATGACCCATAATATAAATAACCCAAGTAGCCAGGGTCCATGAAGTGTTTGTACACCTGTCCAGTTTTTCACCGCGGTCAACAGGAAACCGGAGATAACTGCCAGGCTATAACCGTATATCATTTCATGGGCATGCCATTGGGTCATATTGATCTCTACAAACTGCAGAGGCAGTTGAAAGACATAAATACACATCCACAACAAAATGGACACTACTGAAAATATTGATGCCCCCAGAAAGAAAGGGCGAAATCCCAGATTAAATAATGCAAGACTGGATGATGATGCTGGATGTTTTTCAATCATAGGACAAAATATATATTCCATTGTTCACGGTTGGCTGAGGGCAAGATTATATAGAATAATTGGTTCAATACAGTTGATGAAGATCAATAATTCAGCTCGAATTGTTTATTATCCAGTTGATTACCTGGCCTTCAATATGAAGCACTGGATTTATCCCGTTATGTCTCCTGCGACTTTTTGCCACGTTAATACTTTGCCACATTAATACAAGGGAAATGGATATATAATACGCGCGTATGGAAATATATTTCTTGGTTGCTTTGGGTCTCGGTTTGGCAAGCACACTTCATTGTGTGGGAATGTGTGGTGGCATTATGGGCGCACTTACCTTTGGTCTGCCGGATGAGGTGAGGAGCCATCGGCTTACATTAATAACATACATCGCAGCATATAACCTGGGCAGGATTAGCAGTTATACCTTCGCAGGTGTCATCGCAGGATTAATCAGTGCGACCCTGGTGAGCACTCTGAGTGTTGAAAACGGGCACCTCATTTTAAGAGCATTTGCATCGCTAGTATTAATCGCTTTTGGATTACATCTTGCGGGGTTATTTCCGAAGATGCAGGTGCTGGAATCTATCGGTGCTGTCGTTTGGCGAAAACTACAACCGCTGACTAAAAAGTTTTTCCCTGTACGAACACTTTGGAGGGCCTTTGGTTTTGGCCTTATCTGGGGATGGCTGCCTTGCGGTCTGGTCTACTCTGCCTTGCTCTGGGCATCATCTTCCGGTGATCCGGTTTCTGGTGGACTGTATATGTTTGCCTTTGGTCTCGGCACCTTGCCGGGCGTTATGACATCCGGGCTAATGAGTAGCACATTACTGAAATTATCACGTGTTCAAAATTTGAGATACGGCATGGCCGCATTAATGATAATTATTGGTCTCAGTCTGTTTTTTATGCCGCATCAACATGGCGACCATTCCAGTTCTGACAGTGCACATGACAATGCACATGCTGGGCACATGCATTAATGATCCTGATTTTCTTCTGACCTGGCCTGGGAATTGATCTGGGACTTGATTTGATCAGGGCTTTGCTTGTCGGCTTCTTCGGCTGGCTGAATCGAGTCATTGTCCATTAAGATTTCATGAGCAGGCCCTTCCATATCATCATATTGGCCGGATTTAACTGACCAGATAAATACCCAGGCAATAATCGCAACAAAGATCAGGGATATAGGAATTAACAGGTAAAGGATTTCCATACTTATCTTTTCAGGGTTATATTTTCAAACTTTAAATTTCTTGTAGTTGATTCTCAAGGCATTGGTAACAACCAGTAATGAACTGAGTGACATGCCAATCGCCGCAAGCCAGGGAGGAATATAGCCCATTATGGCAGCGGGTAGTGCAAGTATATTGTATGTGATTGCCCAGATAATATTTTGACGAATGATCTTTGCTGTCTTGTCCGATATTTTGAAAGCCATTAACAGGTTCTGGAATTTTTCGTTCATAAAAATAAGATCAGCACTGGCCCGCGCTAATTCAGTACCGGAACCCATCGCGATCGATACCTGCGCACCTGCAAGAACGGGCGCATCGTTGATACCGTCACCGACCATTGCAATGATCGCACCGCTGTCCTGTAATTCATTTACGCGAGCAAGTTTATCTTCAGGCTTCAGCGCCGCATAAACATGCTCAATACCAAGTGTCTGAGCAACGAGCTCCGCTGATTGTTTATTATCACCTGTCATCAGGATGACCTCTTTACCAGCATCCTTCAATGCAGTAATAAGCTGTGCAGCACCATCACGGATGGTATCTGCAAGCAGGAATGCACATAGAATATTCTTATCGTCTGCTAGCAGAATGACTGTGTGTCCCTGTTCGTGTAGGTCATGATAGCTTGCGTGTTCCAGTGCATCTCCGTTTTTATCCTTTATAAATGCGGGTGTGCCAATGAAATAATGCTTGTTGCCAACACTGGCTTCGATGCCCTGACCTGGTGTGTTGACAATATTACTTGCGCTTTCTTCAATAGTGTTTTCATTGGCGTCAATCAATGCCCTGGCAATGGGGTGTTCTGACTGGGCTTCCAGTGTGGCGGCTATATTTAAACAGCCTTCTTTACTCTCGTCAGAAAGGCATCTGGTTTCAACAAGCTTTAGTTTGCCGTATGTGAGCGTGCCGGTTTTATCAAAAATGACATGACTTGAACGGCCCAGCGTCTCCAGGGCGTGTCCCCGGGTTGAAAGAATACCTGCTTTCATCAAGGCACCTGTTGCTGTAGTAATAGCGGCAGGCATGGCCAGGGACAGGGCACAGGGACAGGAGACAACCAGTACCGACAGGGTAATTTGAAACCAGCGTTCATTGCCTGTGCCAAACCAGTAAATTGCCACCAGACTCGTGATAATCAAAACGCCAGTGACGAACCATTTGGCTACCAGATCAGAAATTCCGGTGATCGTGGGTCTTTCAGACTGGGCTCGTTCAAGAATACGGATAATATGAGACAGCACAGTATCCTGACCCACTTTCTCTACTTCGATCTGTATCGGGCTTTCTATGTTAATACT
>QNEM01000325.1 GCA_003645215.1 Gammaproteobacteria bacterium | reverse complement strand
CTTTCAGTTCCTCATAATCATCACTGCGATGCTTCCAACGGCTTCCTTCCCAGGGTTTAAATAATTCATAAGGCATGAAGGTAATTAAATCAATTGTGGCATGCCCCGGATGGCGTGTATTGAATGTGGGATCTTTGGCAGATGGAAATGATACGTAAAGTAACGGCAGTGGTTTTGAGGAATCAAGTTGAAAATCCCGGTACTGCGCATCGTGATCGTAACCGGGATATATCCAGAGATTGGTTGTCTTAAGCTGTGTTTCGGCATCATCACCGGAAAGTCCGAGATAGAGACTGATGTGTGCTGAAGAGCTTTCCATGTTCTTCAGGTATTTATCAGTACTGTTATTATTCATGGTGTTTTCCGGAAGCAAATTATCAAATGTATTGAATACTCCCGTATCACTAATAACAACTGGTGACTTTATTGTCCGACCATCACTCATCTCCACACCTGTTACTCGATTTGATTCCAGTAATAATTTTTGAACTTCTGCATTGACCAGAATTTTCCCACCTTTGTCTTCAATCAGTGGCGCAATAGCGGCACCAATGGCAGACGCCCCGCCAACTGGATAGCTGGCCCCTTCTAGATAGTGATTGGCAATAATGGCATGAATACCGAAACTACTTTGACCCGGTGGCAATCCATAATCTCCCCACTGGCCGGTCAGTACTCCAATAAGTTCTCGGTTATCTGTCAACTCCTCAAGCACATCCAGGGTGGTCCTTCCTGCGTGTTTCATAAAACCCCGGCGCATAAATGGTCCGGCTGTTTTGGCAATGAATGATGGAACAACTTTTTCTGCGCAATAAGGCCCAAACGACCGAGCAGTATTAATAACAAGATTGATATATGAATCAATAGCTCCGGCATCATTCGGGAAATAGCCTTTCATCCGTTCAATAAATGCTTCTCTTCCTTTAACAAAATCGTAGACCTTGTCCTGAATGATCATACGATCATAAACATCATCCATCCTTGCCCAGTTGAGTTGACCGTCGGTAATGTAATCAAAGAACGGTAGCATCCCGGCATCCCGGCCTTCTACCGCTCCGATGTAATGAAGACCTACATCCCACTCATAACCTGGCCTTTTGAAAACGTGCGTATAGCCCCCAGCTGTATAATGCCGTTCAAGCACTAATACACGCCACCCTGCATGCTTCGCCAGTATGGCCGCAACACTCATGCCCCCCATCCCTGAGCCTATGACAATAGCGTCATAAGGCTCATCAAGCCTGGCCCTTTTATAAGGTTCCGCGAATTTCTGCATTATTGAATGACCATATCTGAACAAGTTTCATGTCTTCAGTGGATAGTATTCACAAAAACAATTTTGGGATTACTAATCCCGTTTTTTTCTTCCATTCTCCAAACTCTGGATATCGGGAAATAGATTTGTCCTTGATTAGCATATTACGAATAAAAAATGACCACCAATAAACTAATGGCAGTAATGTAATCCAATGCTGTGCAAGCATTGCAAATCCCGCATAAGTAAGCATTTCACCGAAATAATTGGGGTTGCGTGTCCGACTAAAAAGGCCAGTTGTAATAAGACCTTTTCTAATACTCAATACGGCATGTTTATGTGCATCACTGACGTAATGGTAGAAAACACCAAGCGTCGTTATAAATATCGAAAATGCAATAAGCCAGTTTGGGGCCGTGAGATGGTTTGAAATTATTATATACGGTGCTAACCAATACCCACCTAACATACAGAACACGAATATAAAACCGGCAATTGGATGGATACTTTCTTCAAACCTGTGATCTCTGTATGTGTATTCCTTTATCATCCATAACAGGCAGTAAGTTCCGTGTAGCGCAAGGTATACCCATGCCAGGACTCCCCAGTAATCGTAATAGGTCATCAAACCTAACACGACCATTGGTGTGAGTATCTTGTGGGCATTGATAAAATGCCTGACTCTAGTTATATGTTCTTGTCTTTCAGCTTTATCGTTCATTTTTTACTCCGTGATCGTTATTTATACTGCCATAACGCCCTGGCTCATGGGATGTTGCGTCGCGCAGTAAAAATCCGGTCAGCGCGTTATCCGACATTTAATATTAATGAACTTCAATGTTGATTGATAGGTTTTGGTTCGAAACATTAAATTTTGAATCTTCATAGTTAGGCTTAAAACTGGTGTAATCACCACTATTACCATATGGCTCTTGTGGAATACCCAAAAATGTGTCCATCTTACTATTGTTATTTTTATCGTGTACAACAGAGATGGCATACGTTCCGGTGCTGATGTCTTTGAATACTACAGAAACACCTACTGTCTTTGCTTCGGTAGCTAGTTGTTTTACATCTACTGGTTGAGGGAATTGTTCCTCTTTACTTTCGGGGAATAACGCAACTCTTATAAACCCATCTGGTTTTTCAATACCAGTAATATTTACTTGAATATCTGCTGCAAGTGCTACATTAGTTATTGCTATGAATGTGGTACATAAAAATAGTAGTAGATATTTCACATTTTACCTTTAGATCGCCTGACAGGTATCTACTGCATACCGAAAGCAACAGTCATAAATAACGTTTAAGGTTTTCTACCACCTTACATTCACAAATTATAATCATGGGGAACTGTACCCTTGATAAGCTTGATGCTATTCCTGGCTTACTAAGATGCAGGCTCTTTAGCCTGCTGACCAGCATGAAAATCAGTGTAAAGATAAACTGAAATATCCAAACCACCTAATTTCTCTTCAATGATGGGGAGTACGTCATCCCACTCCAGGCCACCAACTCCGGTCGCCAGTTTGGGCAGGGCAATGGAAATGATAGCTTCCTTTTTGATAATTTTAATCAACTCTTTCAGGCTGTCCCGCACATACTTCAG
>QNEM01000324.1 GCA_003645215.1 Gammaproteobacteria bacterium | reverse complement strand
TACCTATAAAGATTTTCCGGTAGATTATGAAGTCTGTCATCAGGATTTAAGCAGTAATTTTGCATTAAAGATTCATGCACTACTTTGCAGGCCTTATTTGAAAGGAAGAGATTGGTATGATTTCAACTGGTACGTGAAAAAAGGAATTAAACCCAACTTGCCCCTGTTACAAGCAGCGTTAATCCAGGATGGTCCATGGAGTGGAGAGGATCTGGAAATTAATGAAGATTGGCTCAGGGATGTGTTATTAAAAAAGATTTCTTCAATCGTTTGGAATGAAGCCGCTGCAGATGTAGAGAGGTTTCTGAATAAGATTGATAAAGATAGTTTGAGATTATGGGATAAGCGATTTTTTACTCAGAAAGCTGAGAATATGTTTTCCAATAGTTAAAGAATAAGGATATAAAGGAGTAATTACAGATAAGACAACCGGCCAATAAATGAATCGAGTCACCGCCATTGCCTTGCTCCTGATCGGGATGCTTCTGTTTATGGGGAGTTGTGCGCCGATTGGCTATGTCTTTTACCACGAGGCGGCAATTGATCCTGCCGAGACTGTTTCGCTTTCCGGGTTTTCTGATGAGTTCACGTTTCAAGCGATCCCGAATACCCTGGCACGGTTTACTGTGCAGGCAAATGTATCGACTGCTTCTGTACAGGAAGATCCTGAGAGTATTTCTGACGAATATGAAGCGCGTTTTAAATTCCCCATTACTTATACAGTGAGTGATGCCAGCGGCAATATCCTGGTGTCAGAAGATGTGATGATGGCCTGGAAAGATGGCGGTTCTATTTCCAAGAGTAATGAGGAGACTAGCAGTACCGGTGGTACGTTAACGGCATCGACCAGCCTGGATAAATTTACAGTGCCTGCTGATGGTCATGTGAATATCAATATCGAGCTGAGTCCAGATAGCACATATGAAGCCAGTATGGCTGCACCACAACTGCATTTATATGGGGATATGATCAATAACACCTGGTATATCACTGGCGGTATCCTCATGGGTTTCCTTGGTTTTGTTCTGGCGATGGTTGGTTTTATATTTGCTGTGGCGAATTCAGCACAAGAGAGTATTCGGCAACCGGCCCTGGTTCAGGACATCACCATAGGTGAGGGGACACGCGATAAGAATATTAATCAGCTGGCTATGTATATTCAGTTATCAGCTTTCGCGGGTTATATCATTCCACTTGGATCGGTTATCGTCCCTGTTATTCTATGGATGATCTGGCGTGACAAAGATCCTTACATCGATGAAATGGGACGTGAGGCGACCAATTTTCAACTGAGTATGATCCTCTATTACATCATCAGCTTTGTATTATGTTTTATTATTATCGGATTCTTCTTAATCACCGCAGCCTTTATCTTTCATATTGCTTTTATTATTACTGGCTCCATGCAAGCTTCCCGCGGTGTCAGCTACCGTTACCCGATGATTATTCGTTTTATTAAAGATTAAAAATAAATCTTCATTCCAGTAAAAACCGGTTGAGTCGTTGTTTTAGTGATTTGTTTTCAGTGCGGAGTTTTTCCAATTGTCCGATCATATCCAGGTACAGAGGTATGCCGGTCCATTCAATTTCAAAATCCCGATGCACCCTGAATGCACGTTTGGCAATACTGAGCATGTAGGTATCAAAGCTCCATTCATCTGGTGATGCACCTTTTGGCTCAATTATTCCTTCTTCAATAATCGTAATCATGACTTCTGTCGGCACATCAGATATTTCACAAACCTCTTTGAGTGTCAGTTCGACTGTCAGGCTGGTTTTCATCATGCCGTCCTCCATTCGCTGCGTGGATTAAATTTTGTCTTTTCTGATAATGTTTTCCAAAGCTGTCTGCTATCTTTATCGGTCTTATCGGGGATAACAATTTTCAGTACGGCATATAAATCACCCATGCCGGTCTTGCTTGCCAGGCCTTTGTCCTTCACCCGTAGTCGTTTTCCTGACTGGCTATCGGGTGGAATGGTCAGGTTGATATTGCCCGATAGTGTGGGCACTTCGGCCCTGGTGCCGAGTATGGCTTCCCAGGGCGCGATGGGTACTGTGATGATCAGGTTATGGCCTTCGACATCGAATAGTGGATGTGGAACAAGGCGTATGTGCAAATACAGATCGCCATTTTGTCCATCACCCATACCGGGCCCACCCTGTCCCTTTAAACGAATGCGTTCGCCATCTGCTACGCCTTTGGGGATCTTGATATTTAGTGTTTTTTTAACATCGGCCAGACGTCGACCATCTGTATCGTAATGCGGTAGTTGATAGGAAATAGTTTTCTTCTTGTCCGAGAGTGTTTCTTCAAGAAATATCGGTAGCTCGGTTTCGATATCCTGTCCTCGAATGCTGAAGCGGGTTTCGCGATGTGTTTGCTGGCCACTGGGTCTGGCCGAGCCAAAAATAGATTCAAAGAAATCCGAAAACTCTCCATCTTGACTGGAAGCAGATTGCCAACCTGGTGGAGGTGTAAAGCTTTGACCTTGTTGGCCATACTTTCTTAACTCATCATATTCTGCTCTTTTTTGAGTGTCTTTCAGGGCAGCATAGGCTTCTGCGACATCCTTGAATTTATTTTCTGCATCTTTCTCTTCACTGACGTCTGGATGATATTTCCGAGCCAGTTTTCGATAGGCTGTTTTAATAGCCTTAAGGTCTGCATCCGGTTTAACACCGAGAATTTTATAATAGTCTTTGAATTCCATGTTTGACCTCTTATGACTTCAATATTGTTAGAGTGATTTAATTTTTCTTAAGTGCTGCCTGTGCGACTGCAAGTCGTGCGACTGGTATACGGAATGGTGAGCAAGAGACATAATCGAGTCCCGCCCTGGCAAAGAACATGATTGAATCTGGATCTCCAC
>QNEM01000323.1 GCA_003645215.1 Gammaproteobacteria bacterium | reverse complement strand
GGGCAGAGAGATTCGAACTCCCGACCCTCTGCTCCCAAAGCAGATGCGCTACCAGGCTGCGCTATGCCCCGACATAATACTCATTTCCTGCCAATTGACAGGATGGGCGATGATACGCGCCAGTATAGTTTGCGTCAATTGGATGATCGCCGTATTTTACCTGTCAAACACAGCTCAAGATCGCTGCCAAAGTGTTCCTTCTGCTGCGTCTTCCAGGGATATACCTTCGCTTGCCAGCAAATCACGAATGCGATCAGATTCCGCAAAATCCTTGTCCTTCCTCGCCTGTTCGCGCTGTGCTACCAATGATTGTATTTCTTCATCGCTCAGACCTGATTCCTGACTGCCAGCACCACGCTTTAGAAATGCCTCTGGAGATTCCTCCAACAGGCCTAAAATACCCGCAAGTGCTTTCAATGTAGAGGCAAGTTCCTGTGCCCTCGTCGAATCTTTGTCTTTTACCCGATTTATTTCATGAGCCAGTTCATGTAACAAGGCAATTGCCTTTGGGGTATTAAAATCATCGTCCATGACTTCATTAAATCGTGCTAAATAAGTCTCATCGATATCATCATTAATACTGAAACCACGTAGCGATGTGTACAAACCTTTCAGTGCTGCCCTGGCTTCATTCAGGTTATCTAATGAGTAATTCAGTGGACTACGATAATGACTTGCCAGAATAAAGAAGCGAATTTCTTCTGCCTTGTATTGCTTCAGAACTTCGCGAACAGTAAAAAAGTTGTTCAATGATTTGGACATCTTTTCTTCATCAATGCGGACAAAGCCATTATGCATCCACAGATTAACGAAGGTTTTTCCTGTTGCGCCTTCTGACTGGGCAATCTCATTTTCGTGATGGGGGAACTGCAAATCCTGTCCACCACCATGAATATCAAAATGTTCGCCAAGGCAATGTGTAGACATCGCAGAACATTCTATATGCCAGCCTGGCCGGCCAGGCCCCCAGGGAGAATCCCAACTGGGCTCATTAGGCTTACTGGCCTTCCAGAGGACGAAATCCAGGGGGTCATCTTTAGCTTCCTGTACCTGAACACGTTCCCCGGCCCGTAATTCATCAATCACCTTGCCTGACAATTTGCCATAACCTTCAAAAGCGCTGACATCATAAAAGACATCACCATTGTCTGCTGCATAAGCATATTTTTTCTTAATCAGGGTTTCAATCATGCTGATGATTTGTGGCATATGCACAGTAGCTTTTGGCTCTGCGTCAGGTGATATCACCCCAAGTGCAGCAGCATCTTCATTCATTGCAGAGATAAAACGTTCTGTCAGTGCAGAGATATCTTCATTATTTTCGTTGGCACGTTTGATAATCTTGTCATCAATATCGGTAATGTTTCGTACATAATTGACCTCCAGCCCCAGTGAACGCATGTAACGCGTAACCATATCGAAAACCACCAGGACACGCGCATGACCAATATGACAGAAATCATAGACTGTCATACCACAGACATACATGCGTACTTTCCCAGGCTCAATCGGTTTAAATTCCTGTTTTTTGCCTGTCAGGGTGTTAAAAATTTTCAACATATAGATAGTATTCTCGTGCGATAACGGCGTGGCGCGCATGTTAACGAAAACAGGGGCTTCCCACAATCAATCCAGAACATTGTATCTGCCCTCGCACATATTATGGCTGCAGTATAAACTTCAGCTTTGCCAAGCTTGTCATACGATTTACACCGAATGGAGATATGAACATGAAAGTCAGATTAAACACCAGCCATGGAGAAATTGTCCTGTCGCTGAATGAAGAAAAAGCGCCAATAACCGTTGAGAATTTTGTGTCCTATGTGAAAAGTGGACATTACGATGGCACCATTTTTCATCGAGTTATTTATGATTTCATGATCCAGACGGGCGGCATGAACCCTGACATGAGTGAAAAACCAACCGGTGAATGTATCAGGAATGAGGCCAATAATGGTCTGGGGAATTTAAGCGGCACGGTTGCCATGGCAAGAAGGCCTGATCCACATTCAGCCAGCGCCCAGTTTTTTATTAATACCAATGACAATGCATTTCTGAACTTTAGCTCGGAGACAGATGACGGTTGGGGCTATTGTGTATTTGGTGAAGTCGTTGAAGGTGATGATATTGTCGACAAGATTGAAAACGTATCGACAGGCAGCAAGGGCGGACACCAGGACGTACCAGAAGAGCCGGTTACCATAAACAGTGCTGAAGTCATCGAGGAATAACAACGCTATTCTATGGCCACCCTGTTTATTTCAGATCTGCATCTCTGTGCAGAGAGGCCAGAGAAACTGGCACTTTTTAAAAAATTGCTGCAAGGCCCGGCCAGGGATGCCGAATCACTCTATATCCTTGGTGATTTGTTTGAGGCCTGGGCCGGTGATGATGACAGTACCCCACCCCATGGAGAAATAATTGCTGAGCTCACGGCTTACACGCAGTCTGGTGGCAAGCTATTTGTTATGCGCGGTAACCGCGATTACCTGATGAGCAAGCAATTTGCAAAAAACACAGGCGGCCAGCTACTGGATGATGAAACACCGATCACATTGAACGGTGAGAAAATACTTCTTATGCACGGCGACACGCTTTGTACGGAAGATGTGAAATATCAGGTTTTTCGTAGAATTGTGAATAACGTATTTTCGAGAAATTTCTTCATGTGTTGGCCTTACAAGCTGCGCACAAAAGTCTGGCACAAGATCAGGGGTGCTGCTAAAAGATCAGCAGAAAAAAAATCTGAATATCTAAACGATGTCCATCAAGCCACTGTTGAAGCCAGGATGAAAAAACATGATGTGCTTTGTTTGATACACGGTCATACCCATCTACAGGCAATCCATAAATTTACACTCGATGGGCAAGATGCGAAAAGAATCGT
>QNEM01000322.1 GCA_003645215.1 Gammaproteobacteria bacterium | reverse complement strand
TGATTGACTTTGGCGACATGGTCTACGCCCCTGTCATTAATGATTTAGCTGTGATGGCAGCCACCTTTCAACGCCACGAAAAAGAAGACCTGGATATCGTGGAGAACTTACTGATAGGTTTTCACAGTGCGCACCCATTGTCGGATGCAGAGGTGTCCTTATTGTGGGATGCCATTACGTTGCGTGTCCTCATCACAATCTTGCTGAGCGATATAAAACTGAACACCAACAGTCCTCATGACCCTGAAATTTTTGAGGAAAGAATGGAAGCATACGATTTGCTTGGGGTTATTCGCAATCTGGATCACAAGTCGGTTGTCAGTAAATTGCGATCGGCATGTGGATTTTACTAGCCCGGACCAGGGGATCTGGTTATGGGGTGCTGACGGGCGCAAATATCTCGATTGTTACAACAATGTCGCCTCTGTCGGTCATTGCTGTTCACTTCAGCCTCCAGATCACCCAGGCTTGGAGGCACCCAGTCGAAAAAGACCTTATTCGGACATGCCTGCGAAAAGATCTTTCTGATCCAATATTGCCTTAACCATGTAATCACGAAATGCCACCACACGAAGATTGGTTTTTGATTCAGGATGTATAAGAACCCATAGGCCTAAATCAAACTTGCTCTCAGGTTCACAAAATCGCCTCAGTGTTGGCTCAGTATCACCAATATGACAGGGAAGATAGGAAACCCCCATGCCTTCACGCAGGGCTGCAAGTGTCAGCAATGCATCATCACAGTTGAATTGATGTGTCTCAGCCTCACAGGACTCCTTGGTCCACGTCGTGTGAAAACTACAACAGCTTACACCGAGCCATTTCAGTTCATCTTCGCTGGACTGGAGTCTCTTCAGGTAATCAGCACTTCCATATGCCGTAGAAGAAACAGTAACAACACGTTTACCGATCAAAATCTCCGGTGGTGCGTTGCTCAGGCGGATAGCGACATCCGCTTCTCTATTGGTGAGGTTTACGATATTGGCGGACACCATCAAATGTAAATCAATTTGCGGGTAAGCCTTGCTAAAAGCACTGAACATGGGCAACAAAATGGTCGAAGCCATACTGTTTATTGTTGTAACTCGTAACCGCCCGATTAAGGGATCATTGTCCCTCAGTAAAGAACCATCGACACTGGTAATCTCTTTTTCAACCTTGAGCGCAGCATTCCTTATTTTTTTACCTGCGATGGTAAGTTCGTAAATCCCTTTGTTACGTCTGACCAGATTGGTTCCCAGCTGCTTTTCCAAAGCCTTGACGCGTCTGGAGACAGTAGAATGTTGCACATGTAATTGCCTGGCGGCACCGCTCATTGTGCCGCATCGTGCGACGGCCAAAAATATCTTTAGATCATCCCACTTCATGATTTATCACTCACCTGTGCATTTTTGCACATTGTTATTCATTATTTTACCAATTGATAGCAAAAATAAACAATGTAGACTTTTAAGTATGATATTTAAAACAATTAACTTAACGAGAGCAATAAGAACGACATGAAAATTAAAAAAGAAGATATCCCTGTCATGATGGAAGCACCAGGAACAATCATGCGCAGGCTTGAGGGCTTCGGAGAAATGGATGTTGTTTATCATGAACTTCCGCAGGGAACAGATTTCACTCCTTTACTGAAAGGCTTACCAAACAATAGCTGTCACTGCCCACACTGGGGTTATATTTTTGAAGGTGCGTTTAGGTTTGTTTATGACGATGGAACTGAAGAAACATTTGAAGAAGGAGATCTTTTCTATGCCCCGTCAGGTCACACTGCAATTGTTGACAGGGACTTGAAGTTCATCGATTTCAGTCCGACAAAAGAACATGGTGAAGTGCTCGCGAATGTTGGGAGGGTTATGTCAGAAATGCAATGAGTACACCAACTCATTTCGATTTTGACAGGGGGAAAATGCCACGACACCTGCATCCTTACTCATAGTATGCCTCCATGGGATTCAGGGGGGATTCAGGGGACAGTTTACCTGATTCAGGGGACAGTTTACTTAATTGGTTTTGGCCCGGGTTTACGTTGCTTCAATGAACGATTGGTTATGACTTCCAGTTCCTCGATGAAATGATCACTGCCAAGCGGGCGACCTGTTCGAGTGTGCCTCCTGATATTATGCACTGTATCATCGCTTTGACTGCGTTCCAGATAGTCGACCCAATTTGGGTATCTTTCCTGCATGGGTTTGGTTGAGACCAACGTATCGCTGGTCAAATTGAGGTGAGCATGAACGCTGGACCAACGCCAATCTTGTGGCTGCGCGCAAAGCCCGGCAACAACTGGGTTCAGTTCAACATATCGAACGGTAGCACTCAGGTGCCGTTCATCCATGACAGAGGAATGGAAACGTTCTTGCCAAAGGTGTCCTCGCCACTTTTCCCGAAAATTGATTCTGCGTGTATAACGGCGATGGGCTTCCTTAAATAACAGAGCAAGGCTGGTTTCAAGTTCTGGCACAATGACAAAGTGAACATGATTTGGCATCAGGCAGTAAGCCCAAATGTCGCAACCAGCTTCCTGCTTGGCCGCTAAGATAAAATCAAGATATACCTCATAGTCACTTGTATTAAAAAAAGTTCGCTGTCTCCTATTACCACGTTGGGTCACGTGATGTGGATAACCCGGAACGACAAGTCTGGCGATGCGTGCCATTATGAAACTCGAATTGGAGACATTCTGCCCATAGTGGCTGTTCGCAAAAGGTATTTATAGCGGCAAACACTTCATAGTTCTGTAGGAATACATAAAGACTTCATGCAAGACATTTACTCGTGATATCAGTCGCAGTTTACGGAGATAAGTAAACTGTCCCCAGAACCGATATCAGCCGCAATTTACGGAGTTAAGTAAACTGTCCCCGGAACCCAGAACCCCAGAACCCAACC
>QNEM01000321.1 GCA_003645215.1 Gammaproteobacteria bacterium | reverse complement strand
GACAAAATGTGCTTTTTTAGCTGCACTACCACGTCCGACTACTTCAATTTCATTAGTATATTAAAGTCTAAACCTGATAAAAATGACATTTTTATCACATCATCATTGTCGTCGATTGAGTAGAAGAGAAAACGGTCAAGACAATCACACTTGATTAGTCGAAAACAGAAATGATGAAAGAGCAAAATAGCACCATGTGCACAATACCTTGCAGAATATTGGCACGCTCATCACTGAGGTCGATGAGCAATACGAAAAAGGTAATTACTAGCAGGGTGATCTCGGCGGGATTCAGCCCCAGTTCTACTCTGTGGCCGGTGAAGAAATAACTGATACCCAGGACTGCCGGAATCAACAGTGCCGTTATTGCAACCGACGTTCCCAGCACACTGTTGATACTCCTTTGTAATTCGTTTTCCCATACCCCTGACAGGGTATCAATAATCTTGGGTGTCAATACCAACATGGCAATCAACATGGCATCCAGGGCTGAGGGCAGGTCGTGTTTCGTGGTTGCATAACTGACGAGTATGGAAAGGTACTTTGCCAGAATGAAGATTGGCAATAATGTCAGCGTTAGCAGCAGAATATGGTATTTCAGACTATGGCTGTCTCGTTCTAAATCGCTGCCATGGGTACTGATATTAGCTTCGTCTTTTACTGGTACAGATTGAAAATATTCTTTATTTCGCTGAGTCTGGATGACCAGAAAAACACCGTATAGAGTCAGAGAAAAAATGATGATAAAGATGGCCATTAACATCGATACCTCACCACCCGGTGCCGATTCTGTGAAGCTCGGCAGGACAAGGCTTAAGCCCGTCAGCGGCCCCAGGATCAGCAAATAAGATGCGATGCCTCGGGGATTATAGACCTGCTCAGAATACTTGAGTCCGCCAACGATAAGAGACAAGCCCATCACGCCGTTGATCATGATCATCAGGATTGAGAAAACCGTATCCCTGGTCAGGCCCAGATATTTATTACCGTTCAAGATAATAAGTGTGATCAACGCTGTTTCAATCACGGTAAAGACCAGCGTCAAAGTCAGCGTACCATAGGGTTCACCGACTCTTGCGCCAATCAGGCGTTCGTGCTGGATAACGCCAAATGAAAGCCACATCATCACGCCGACGATTAATACCCAGAGGCAGTAATACCCTATACTGTCGGACAGGTTCTTAAACCATATATCGTCGAAAATTACACATAGAATGACGGTAAAAACACCAACCCAGAGCGGCAGTTCTAACCGGATAATGGAAGGCATCCAAATCGGGCTTCTTTTTTGTCCTGTTGGTGGCGTTGTGTTGGTTGTCAATAGAGAGCCTTATAGTAATCAGGTTGGTAAAGATTGAAAGTCAGGCGTTGAAATCCGACTGTTTTGTTAAGGTTTGAAGGTTTGTATTCCTGGTAAATTAATTAGTTAAATTACCTTGAAAAAATATCAACAGATGTACCTCAAGGATTCAATGGGTATTGTTTTCCCAATGCTCGCATTACATCCCGGCGGCTAATTTGCCCGACCAGCCGGCCATTATCGATAACAGGGTAACGGTTAAAAGAGCCTTCGATAAACATTTCAGCCACCTTCAGAATACTCTCGTCCGAGGTGACGGATTTGATATCAATAGTCATAACATCCCTAACTATTCCTCCGGGCATGCCATAGAACTCAACCTGGAGCGCGACTCGCATGCAGTCCCGCTCGGTAAAAATGCCGATCATTTTGCCGACGCTGTCAACTACGGGAGCGCCAGAGATTTCATGATCAATCAGTATGTGTCCGGCAGCCAGGATGCTGGAATCCGGATCCAGTGTAACGAGATCTGTAGCCATATAATCACGTACATTTAATGAGATCATTTTTTCCACCTCATGATTCGTGCACTTCGTGCTGTTTTTTTTGGCAATGACGATTGTTGTCTTTGTTTGGACAACCATTGTAGGAAGCCTTGCCTGGAATGCGTTTGCCGCAGCTACCGGAAAGAGGTTTATGTGCAAATAACAAGCCCACGCCAAGTGCTGCACAGCAGACCAGGGTAACAATGAGAGTGACCAGAAAAATGACCATGCTCTTAGTTGCCAAAATCATCAAACATTACATTCTCCTTCTCGACGCCGAGTTCATACAACAGCCGTGTTATTGCAGCATTCATCATTGGTGGGCCGCAGAGATAGTATTCACAATCTTCTGGAGCTGAGTGGTCTTTCAGATATTGCTCATAGAGGAGGTTATGAATGAAACCTTGCGCACCTTGCCAGTTATCTTCGGGGAGTGGATCGGAAAGGCCCAGTACCCATTTAAAATTTTCATGCTGTTCAGCAAGTTTGTCAAATTCATCGACATAGAAAGCTTCGCGCAGGCTACGGGCACCGTACCAGAAACTGATAGTGCGGGTGCTATGCAAGCGCTTCAACTGGTCAAAAATATGCGACCGCATGGGTGCCATACCGGCACCACCGCCAATGAAAATCATTTCCGCATTAGTGTCGCGAGCGTAAAATTCCCCGTAGGGCCCAGAGATTGTCACCTCATCACCCGGTTTAAGATTAAAGATGTAAGATGACATTATGCCGGTAGGCACTGACGTTGATGCCTGGGGTGGCGGTGTCGCGATGCGGACATTCAGCATGATAATATCGTTCTCTTCAGGATAATTAGCCATGGAATAGGCACGCAACTCGGATTTCTTAACAAGCGAATTGATTTCAAAAAGTCTGTAGCGTTCCCATTCCTCACGATATTCCAGCTGGATGTCGAAAGACTTGTAACTCAATTCGTGGGGTGGACACTCGATCTGAATGTAGCCGCCGGCACGAAAATCAAGCGATTCCCCAGCCGGTAATTCGACGACAAGTTCTTTGATGAAGGTGGCAACATTGTCGTTAGAG
>QNEM01000320.1 GCA_003645215.1 Gammaproteobacteria bacterium | reverse complement strand
TGGGATGGGCGTTTAGTGGAAGAAGCTAAAATGGGTATTCTTGCAGCTTCTCTGGTTTCTGGCCTCGGCGGTTATGCCTGGTTGCGCTGGGTTGCGCCTTCTGACGAAGAGTCAAATTAAGGTGCCCAATTAAATCCTGCTCTACTCAATTAATACACACTGGATAATCCAGATGGTAGATTACCAAATGGCAATTTAAATTTCGGGGGCTGGATCGACGAACCTGGAGTTGACCTCGTAATTCGAGCCATCCTTTGCTTCCAGAACGATCTCCCAGAGCTCTTCATCTTCTATTGACGTTCTCTCATGTCCCGGTATCGCCCTCTCATCGTCAACCTGTACGCCCCATTGTCGTACGTGACGTATGCCTACAACGGGAATTCGAACATCATCAAAGTATTGCATGAATTCTGCTGATAGATCGTTAGCAGTCGACCAGGTTACAAAATTACATTCCTTGATTGCTGTAATTTTCTCAGGCAGCTGTAATTGTTTATCTGTTGTGTCATTCATGTCATTTTATCTCCTGTGATCATCAAAAAGAGCATGGCTAACATTCAATACATCCTAATAAAATATAGCTGTATAAACACCAGATTAATACCGTATCTAAGCTGTAGAGACAGGTTTACACTACAATATCTATTATTTTTTATTATTGATGTAGATCAATAAGGTGTTATCAATATCAATATGGCGCATGGGGTGAAAGTCTGTATTGATTACATTACAATAGCGCCCGATTTCACAACAATATAATAATTATTTATCCTGTTACTATTAAACCATCATGGAAATTAATCCCTATCTCAATCACATCAAGGATATGCAAGGAAGAACCGACGCCTTGAGGGGGTATCTTTGACTACGAAAACAAATCTGAACGTCTGATCGAAGTCCTGCGCGAACTGGAAGAACCTGATGTTTGGGATGATCCTGAGCGTGCCCAGGCATTGGGCAAGGAACGTGCGTCCCTGGAGTTGGTGGTCAAGACCATCGATGACATGGATAGTGGCCTGAGTGATGCCAATGAGATGTTGCTCATGGCTAAGGAAGAGGACGATGAAGAAGTACTTGAGTCAATCACCAAAGATCTGGAAGGATTTGAGAAGCGCCTGGCCGAGCTTGAATTTCGCCGCATGTTCTCTGGTGAAATGGATGCCAATAATACATTTCTGGATATTCAATCGGGTTCGGGTGGAACTGAGGCCCAGGACTGGGCTGATATGTTATTACGCATGTATTTGCGTTGGGGTGAACATCATGGGTTCAAGACCGAGTTGATAGAGGTTTCTCCCGGTGACGTGGCAGGTATTAAAAGTGCGACCATTAAATATGAAGGAGACTATGCCTTCGGTTGGTTGCGTACAGAGACCGGCGTACATCGCCTGGTCAGGAAATCTCCGTTTGATTCCGGTAATCGCCGACATACCTCATTTGCCTCTGTCTTCGTCTCGCCAGAGATAGATGACAATATCGATATCGAAATAAATCCTGCGGATCTTCGTGTGGACACCTATCGTGCCAGTGGTGCGGGTGGACAGCATGTGAACAAGACTGATTCTGCGGTGCGGCTGACACATTTACCAACAGGTGCCGTGGTGCAATGTCAGAATGATCGCTCGCAGCACAAGAACCGGGACCAGGCCATGAAGTTATTGCGTGCCAAACTATATGAACTGGAGATGCAAAAACGGAACTCTGACAAACAGGCACTGGAAGATTCGAAGTCTGATATTGGCTGGGGCAGTCAGATTCGTTCCTATGTACTGGATCAATCCCGGATCAAGGATTTACGTACCGGGGTTGAAACCGGCAATACGCAAGCGGTATTGGATGGTGATCTGGATCAGTTTATTGAAGCCAGTTTGAAGAGCGGGCTATAAGTGAAAGGTGAAAAGTTAAGTGTGAAAAGCGGGTTATTGATGTGTCCTCGCGCTTATTCCAGTGTTTTTGCATTTCACACTTCACATTTCACGCTTAACAATACAAACTCCGATTTTAATTATAAAAATTAACGAATCTATGTCAAAAACTGAAGATAAAAAACAGGACAAAAACCAGCCCGACGAGCATAAACTAATTGCCCAGAGGCGTGAGCAGTTAGAGGCTTTACGCAAAAGTGGTCAGGCCTATCCGAATGACTTCCGGCGTGATTCACTGGCCGATGATTTACATCAGACACATGCTGAATCTGATAAAGAAACGCTGGAATCCGTTGGTATACGTGTCAATGTTGCCGGTCGCATGATGACTCGTCGAGTGATGGGCAAGGCTTCATTTGCGCATATACAGGATATGACAGGCAAGATTCAACTCTACGTCCGTAGAGATGATCTGCCAGAAGGTCTTTATGCTGATTTTAAGCAGTGGGATCTGGGCGATATTATTGGTGCAGAAGGCCAATTGATGAAAACCAATAAAGGTGAGTTGAGTGTCCATGTTGATAATATACGTTTACTGACCAAATCATTGCGCCCGCTACCTGAAAAGTTTCATGGCCTGACAGATCAGGAAACCAAATATCGACAACGTTATGTCGACCTGATTATGAATGAAGATACACGTAGAACATTTGCTATACGTTCAAGCGTCGTTGATTTTATCCGGAGTTATTTAAAGGACGATGGCTTTATCGAAGTTGAAACACCGATGATGCACGCTATTCCAGGTGGAGCCGCAGCAAGACCTTTTAATACGTATCACAATACCCTGGATATGGATTTATTTTTGCGCATTGCTCCCGAGTTATATCTGAAGCGACTGGTTGTCGGTGGCATTGAAAGAGTCTTTGAGATCAATCGTAGTTTTCGTAACGAAGGTTTATCCCCAAGACATAATCCCGAATTCACCATGCTCGAGTTTTATCAGGCTTATGCTAACTATGAAGATCTGATGAATC
>QNEM01000319.1 GCA_003645215.1 Gammaproteobacteria bacterium | reverse complement strand
TCCCAGTACCAGCACGTGGTCACGTTCCAGTGCCGGCGTATCACCCTTGTGCAGCCCTTCGATGCGGCTACGCCAGGTGTTGTTGACCAATGAGATCAATACACTGAGAACAACCAGTCCCATGAGTGACAGAAACAGGGAATAAACCAGTACCGGAACCGTTGCACCGTAGGCCTTCTCAAAGCCCCGCAGGGGCATGACCTGGTTTACTGACCACCATAGGGAATCCCAGAATCCAGCATCAATATCACGGTGAATAAAGACGATACTTGCATTCTCTTCCGAGAACAAACCAAAAAAAACTGACGTCATCCCAATCAAGGTGACCGAGACTAATAAGGCGATAAGCAGCAGCATTTGCCCGAAGAACTCACTGGCAAAGGCCTGATCGACAAGATAACGAATTTTTTCCCGGAGCTTTTTGAGCTTTTTGAACATTTTAATTTAAGGACATCTTTATCGAATTTTTAAATAATATGAGGGTATCTTTTTTTATGCATTTTATCATAGCAAGTTACTTTGTCATGATCATTGGAACTTACAAATGCGGGGTCGATCAACACCAGCAAATAAAAAAACCACCATTAGTATGGTGGTTTTTTTATTTTTTGAATCATAGATGAATATCTGAAATTATTGCTTACTCCTCTTCCATACTGGCAATCTCAGCTTCAAAATTTTCAAGCGCCAACCGCAAGCCTGAAATCTCATTTTCATAACTGGCTAGCGTTTTCTTAAGATCATTATTTGATTCTTGCAAAGTCTTTAGTTTGCTTTTCACTTCAGCCAGCTTGGCAACGAGATCTTCGTTCTCTGCATAGCTTGCTGTGGTGAAAAATAGTAATGAAGCGAATAAAATCAGTGTTAATTTTTTCATTTCCATAAGGTCCTTTAGCTGTTCCAGTCATAACAAACTGAAATCGTTCTAGCCGTGTAATTGTCGAGAATAGTTTATTGTAAGAATTTATCCAAGTTTTACTACGATTAAATCAGATACTAGGTGTGATATCCCCTGGCACGTTCAAACAGATCCGTTATCCAGTATGCCTGTGCACCGATGGCTGCAAATGGCAATAATATCCATGTGACATTAAACAGGGCCAGGATCAGAACGATGATACAAAAGTCCGCGCGACTGAGTTTATGGAATATATAGATGATCCAGTCCAGTCCATCTTCAGGTTGTTTGGGTTCTGATGCCTGTTCTTCCCGGCTGATTGCATCAGGATCATTGACCTTTTTCGCTTCGTGTACCAGGTCAACAACATAATCAATAAAAGCACCTGCGGCTGCGGCCAGACCCAACCACAACCAGAACTGCTGTCCATTTACCTGCGCTGTACCGTAACCTAAAGCGGCAAAGAAACTGGCATCTATAATCCAGTCAGCCATATCATCCAGTTTCGCACCGAACTCGGAAGATAGCTTTTTAATCCTGGCGACCTCACCATCACAATTATCAAAGGTATAACTGGCGACCAATAATAATCCGCCTGTAATACCAAGCATCCAGTTTCCCTGTGTAAAACAGGCGGCACAGAGCAAACCTAGCACCAGTGAGATAGTGGTAATGTGGTTTGGGGTGAGTGACGTTTTCAGGAGCATTGGGGTCAGTCGATAAGACAGATGTCTTACCAATGGAAATATCTGATCCGGCACGGGCAGCGTATAAGTATTATTCATTATTTTCTTCTTAAATCTATTTTTGTGTTATCCATTCTACCGTGATCATGGCGAGTATGGCATGTCATACCGTGGTTAACTCTGGTATGACACATCGTACCGCGATTATCTCAGGCATGGCATGTCATACCGTGTTTAAGTTATATTACGCCCACCAAAATTATTATATTCATTTCCAAACTTATTTATGCGCGCACTTCCTGTTATTGGTCTGGTATTGGGCCTGTTGCTTTTTGTCCTGTTAATCTTGTGGCAAGGTATTGGTGATCTTTTTGATCTATTGCTGACTTCAGGCTGGGAATTACTTGCCTTACCAATCGTCTGGGCACCCTGCTTACTCGCGGCGGCTTATTCATGGCGCATGTTATTTCCGAAACAGCATACACCAGAGTTTTGGCCAATATTGAAAGCACTGTGGATTGGTCGTGCCATTAACACATTATTACCTGTTGCCTCCATTGGCGGTGAAATTGCCAAGGCCAGATTGATCACACTGTGGGGAACCAGTGGTGTAGATACCAGCGCCTCTGTATTGGTAGATAAAACAGTGCAGGCCATGGCGGTGGCCGTGTGGGCCTTTGCCGGAACACTGTTACTTATCCATCTGGCTCTGGATGACGAACTGGCGATTGCGGCCATGTTAGGCATCACTGTCCTGGCTGGTGGTTTACTGGGATTTATCCTGGTGCAACATGCGGGCATGGTTGGTTTCATGGCCAGTGCCGTTGGTAAATTCGTCAGCACGGGTGGTTGGGAAGAAATCACCAACAACGCCAGGGAAGTGGATACCATTGTCCGGGAGATCTACAGCGATTACCGCTGCGTTATCATCTCAACACTCTGGCGCACGTTTGGCCTCGTGTTACAGACCTCAGAAGTCTGGTTGGCCTGCTATTTACTTGGTTTCCCCATCAGTATTATTGAAGCCTTGATGTTGAAAAGCCTGACCAGCACCATCAGCGATATCGCCTTCTTTATCCCCAATGCCTATGGGGTTCAGGAAGGTGGTTATGTTATGCTGGGTGCCCTGCTTGGAATGACACCCGATATAGCATTAGCTGTCTCATTGGCGACAAGCATTCGGGAGTTGGTAGTCGACATTCCTGGCCTGTTGGTCTGGCAACACTTCGAAAGTAAGTTGCTTCTGAATAAAAAGAATTAATATTAATTAAATCAATTTGTTAGCGGTTTCTTGATGGGGAGTTACGAAATCATATTTGATCTG
>QNEM01000318.1 GCA_003645215.1 Gammaproteobacteria bacterium | reverse complement strand
GTACTGACGGATCCCCACAAATTTCATGCATTAACATAAGTTTGTTGAGCCATCATTTTGATGTTCTCCAAGGCCTCAGAGAATTCGCTTACATAAAACTGTTGTTTTCGTTTTAAACATTGCCAGCCAATGGTGAATGTCGATAAGACATTGCGGTGACGTACAGTGTTGGCCTGAAAAAGAACGTGGTATTCCTGCTGTTTCGCCATCACACCGACAATCCACAATAACAACATGGCTATCGCCGCAATCAACAAGGCAACGTTCAGTCGTTCTGTGTCAAAACTTCGGCAGTGTCGTAAACTAAAACCGTTGCGGGTGTTCTTCAAGTCACGAAAGGCCTCTTCAATTTGCATACGTTTCTTATAGAGCATGATGATTTGTTTGGGTGTATAGGCATCAGTCTGCAATGACGAGATGAGGAACCAGGGTTCCTTTTCTCGTTTTGAATGTTTTAAACTCACACTCGATTGAATTTGTTTACCGCGTAAGTTTTTTCGGTGTCGGTGTTGCTTCTCCCCACGAAACAAATAGAAATGCCCTTCCACAGGATTGGCTTTAGCCAATGAACCAGAGAACAAAAGACGTGCGGTGCGCGTTGCCTTCCCATAGTAGGCCTTTACCCGTACCCACTGTTTTTGTCCTGTTTCACGACATTGTGTCATATTCCGTACGCGTCCAACAAAATCCCACTCCTGTTTTTTGATCAGTTTGAACCAGGTGCAACGGAACCCGGCATCAGTCACGATAATTGGCCGACACGTCTTCGGTAATATTGTTTTGAGTTCGTTAATAAATGCACGATGTATTTTTTGACTTGTATAATCCTTTTCTCGATAGGTGCTTTCCCATATCACCAAGGCACGACCACCTACGGGTACGGAAGCACGTAAGAAATGATATTCACCACACCGCGTCAAGCCCGACCAATCAATCAAAATAATCGGTTGTGAATTCGACCCAATCAATAAGTTCACCATCGTTTGATAGTACGCTTTTCGTTTCCGGTGTAGTCGTGAATTACCAAACAACCGGTCGATTCGTTTAATCGTGTGCTTCACTGCTGCCGAGCTGACCAAACAGCGACCTAATCCGGCTATCGATAGATGCTTACAGTCACTTAATGTGCTGGCGGCTTTTAGTAAACACCGATGCAATCGCTTATCTATTGTTTGTGATGTGGATTCAAAAACTTTGTGTAATAATTTATCAATGTGCATAGTGGGTGCCTCTCATGAGTTCTTTCGTAGGAAAACATGATGAGATTACATCCCACTATGCACTTCAATCTATTCTTTATTCTAACCTGCTGCTTTTATTAAGCTTTTATTTGATCTTTGTGGGGATTCGTCAGGGTCAGGTACTATAAGTAGGGTCAGGTACAACTTTTCCCCTTGACCCATCACGATGAGTAGTAAAAGTTGTACCTGACCCTACTTATTTAGTGCCGTATGATGGTGTTCTATGGTAGTAACAGATCTAAGCCAAAGAATACACAAACTCTCCACCGCACTTGCAAACCAGATTGCCGCTGGTGAGGTCATCAACCGGCCATCATCAGTGGTTAAAGAATTACTGGAGAATAGTCTGGATGCCGGTGCCTCCGAGATTAAACTTGATATAAGAAAAGGTGGACGGCTACTGATCAGTGTTCAGGACAATGGTCATGGTATTCATCCTGATGATTTACCTCTTGCATTGGCACAACATGCGACCAGTAAACTCACTACACAAACCGATCTCGAAAGAATTAATACGCTGGGATTTCGTGGTGAGGCCTTGTCCAGTATTGCCTCTGTCTCCAGATTAGAACTTTCATCTCGCATTGCCGATGAAGAACATGGATGGTCTATCGATGTAACACAAGGAGATGCCCTGTCCGCACAAGAGCCAACAGGCATGACAGTGGGAACCAGTGTTGAGGTACGGGACCTGTTTTTTAATACACCGGCCAGACGTAAATTTCTACGTACAGATAACACTGAGTTTTTTCATATACGTGAGATTGTCAGGCGCGTTGCCTTGAGCCGATATGATGTTTCCTTTCATTTAAAACATAACAACAAAACTGTTCTTCAGTGTTCCGGCAAGCAAAAGAATTTTGCAGAACGTGCACAGGCAATATTTGGCAAAAAATTTCTTGTCAATTCATTCGAGCTTGATTATGAACGAAATGGATTGCGACTTTGGGGATGGTTCGGTCATCCCGAGATCGCAAGAAACCAGGTCGATCAACAATACTTCTATTTGAATGGTCGGGTTATCCGGGACAAACAGGTGAATCATGCGATACGCATGGCAAGCCAGGATTATCTCTACACTGGCAAGCACGCAGTTTACGTTTTATTTCTGGAAATGGATGTCTCTGATGTCGATGTGAATGTGCATCCAGCCAAACATGAAGTCAGGTTTCGCCAGGCCAGGGATGTGCATGACTTTATTTTTGCTGCCTTGATGCAGGCATGTGAAGGCAGGGATATAGGACAGCAGAATACCCAGGAAAATAATACCCAAGTAAAAAACATTCAGGGTCAGGATATTCAGGAGCAGGGAGCACAATATTTATTCTCCCAGGATAATGGCAAGAATTATGACAGGAATTCCGGGTTTCAATCCTCTTTAAAATCCAGGATGCACGGAGTTAGTAGTAATAAACATTGGAATAAAACTTCTTCGGACTCAAATGATTTTTTATTGATTGAAGGACGTTATTTGATAACGCAAATGGAAGGTGAAATATTATTGATTGATGTTCCTTTGTGTCAGGAAATTATTGTTTTGTCGAAACTGGAAAATGATTTTGCAACAAAGAGTATTCGTCACAGGCCCTTGCTGGTGCCACTGACCATAAATGTTTCTACTGAGCATGCTGATTTTATAGAATCCAGGGCATCTTCTTTTGAAAGTTTTGGCCT
>QNEM01000317.1 GCA_003645215.1 Gammaproteobacteria bacterium | reverse complement strand
CTTTCCTTGGTGATCTGTTTGATCACCAGAATTCCCTGATCGTAGGTGCATCATATAATCAGGCCCTGGCCGATTTTGGTGCGATCGTTGAAACCGCATCTTTAAAGGCAGACAGAAGTACGTCCGGTACAGGATTATTCGCTGTTGCAGACGGCACGCAAATAAAGACCCATACCCGAACCTGGTCAATATATATAACCGACACCTTTTCCATCACCGATGATTTGGCCCTGACACTGTCTGGTCGCTACAACAATACCAGCGTCAAGATCGGCGATCGCAGCCCACAAAATCCATTGGTCGATCCTGATGATCCGGGCGCCCTGAATGGTGAACATGATTATGGGCGATTCAACCCAGCCGTTGGTCTGAACTGGTCATTTCATCCAAATATTGGAGCCTATGCCAGTTATAGTGAGTCGGCTCGTGCACCAACTACAGTGGAACTCTCATGTGCCGACCCGAACGCACCCTGTAATCTTCCCAATGCTTTTCTCGCTGATCCACCACTGGATCAGGTTGTTACAAAGAATTTTGAAGGTGGTTTTCGTGGGACTTTAAATTCAAATATTGAATGGAGCTTAGGGGCATTTCACAGTATTAATAATGATGACATTATTTTCATCAGTACTGGTGGTATAAGCTCAAATGAAGGCTTCTTCGATAATATCGGTGATACCAAACGAGTTGGGGTAGAACTCGGACTCTCCGGCAGCTGGAACAAACTGGACTGGTTTACAAACTATAGCTATCTCGAAGCAACCTTCGATGACAACTTTACCTCAAGCAGCCCCAATAATCCTCTGGCTGATGCCAACGGTGATATTGCCGTCGAAGAAGGCGATCGAATCCCTGGTCTACCGGAACATAATCTGAAAATTGGTGCTGATTATCACCTCACCGCAAAATTTACAGTTGGAACAGATCTGGTCTACAACTCAGACCAGTATTTTCGCGGTGATGAAGGAAATTTTCTGGATACCATTGATGGCTATGTCGTCGTCAATGCCCGGGCTTCCTATCAGTTTAATAAAAACATTTCAGTTTTCGGCAACGTAAATAATTTGTTTGATAATGACTATGAATCATTTGGTTTATTGGGTGAACCAGATGAAATATTTCCCACATTTACTGATCCAAGATTTGTCGGTGTCGGCTCACCAATCTCTGCCTATGTCGGCATGAAAGTAAAGTTTTAAGAAAGATTCCCATCTTCATAATCCTGTAAGACGACAAAAAACAACATTCGGCCTGCCAATCCGCTATAATGCGCCGCTTTTTGCACATGTAATAGACGCAATTTAATAGTTGAGAACCCGTTACCTTGATTCAGAATATTAGAAATATCGCCATTATCGCTCATGTTGATCATGGTAAAACCACGCTGGTTGACAAACTATTGCAACAGGCCGGTACGCTTGACAGTCGTGCAGCCTCGACCGAGCGTATTATGGATTCCAATGACATTGAACGTGAACGTGGGATCACGATCCTGGCAAAAAATACAGCAGTAGACTGGGATGGTTGTCGAATTAATATTGTCGACACACCGGGACATGCTGATTTCGGCGGTGAAGTTGAACGTGTTCTGTCGATGGCTGATTCTGTTTTACTCCTGGTTGACGCAGTTGACGGGCCTATGCCACAAACTCGTTTCGTCACGCAAAAGGCATTGGCACGTGGATTGCGCCCGATTGTGGTTATCAACAAGATAGACAGACCTGGCTCCAGACCCCACTGGGTTCTTGATAGAACATTTGATTTGTTTGATCAGTTAAATGCAACTGATGAACAACTGGATTTCCCCGTGATTTATGCCTCTGCACTGGACGGTGTCGCTGGCTATGAATCTGACCAGATTAAAGATGATCTGACACCCTTGTTTGAAACTATCATTTCCAAAGTCCCTGCACCTGACGTCGATATAGACGGGGCCTTCCAGATGCAGATTAGTGCACTGGACTACAATAGTTACGTTGGCATTATCGGTATTGGCCGCATGACCCGGGGACAGATTAAGACTAATACCAACATCACCGTGATCGATAAAGATGGTGAAACCCGTTCTGGCAGAATCCTGCAAATCTATAAACTGCACGGCATCGACAAAATTGAGATTGATACTGCTTCAGCTGGAGACATTATTGCCATCAGTGGGCTAGACCAGCTTGATATATCGGATACCCTGTGTGATCCGGCCCAGGTTGAAGCGATGCCAGCACTTTCTGTTGATGAACCCACTGTCAGCATGACATTTCAGGTGAACAACTCACCTTTATGTGGCCAGGAAGGAAAATTTGTCACCTCACGCCAGATCTCTGATCGACTGGACAGGGAACTCAAGCACAATGTTGCACTTCGTGTAGAAAACACCGGCGATCCGGATAAATTCAAGATATCTGGTCGAGGTGAGCTGCATCTTTCGATCTTGATTGAGAACATGCGCCGGGAAGGATTTGAACTGGGCGTCTCCAGGCCCGAAGTAATTACCAAAGAAATTGATGGTGTGTTGTCTGAGCCATACGAACAATTGACTGTTGATCTGGAAGAGCAATTTCAAGGCGCAGTCATGGAAATGCTGGGACCTCGAGGCGGCGATCTAAAAGATATGATGCCAGATGGTAAAGGACGCGTACGTATTGATTACATCATCCCCGCAAGAGGCTTGATCGGACTACGCACAGATTTCCTCACAGCAACCTCGGGAACAGGATTGATTTACAATGTTTTTGACCATTATGGGCCCATTCATAAATCAACATTGGGCAACAGGAAAAATGGTGTGCTGATTGCAAACGGTAAAGGACAATCAGTTGCCTTTGCAATATTTAATCTTCAGGAACGCGGGCAAATGCTGCTTGGTCCGGGTGTTGAAACCTATGAAGGAATGATCGTCGGTATCCATTCCCGTAATAATGACCTG
>QNEM01000316.1 GCA_003645215.1 Gammaproteobacteria bacterium | reverse complement strand
CCCCAATATATTTCCCAGGGTGACCAGGGGCAGGCTTCGGGTTGGTGTCGCAACGCCCAGTATTGAGAGAAACAAGACCACAAGAAACATCAATACAGGTAGCAGGGGAGATAGCTCTTTACGGTAGTAAATAGCCATTAACATGATGATCAAGATATTGATTCCCAGGATACTGGCGATAAAACGATGCATAGCCCTGAATGATTTAAATTCAGTATCTGCTATCTCGAGACCCTTGACACTGTCGGCAAGGGATAATTGAGCATAGCACTCAGGCCATGGCTCGCATCCCAAACCGGCCTCACCCAGCCTTATGTGTGTGCTGAGGAAAACAATGAGTAGCGACAGGACTAATGCGGTACAGTTAAGTAGTATGAAAACAGTACTCGGGTATTGGCTATTTTTTTCAGTTTGCATTTTCGCTTCAAGCGAGTTGATATGATGTTGTTGTTTTTTTAAATGAAATACTGTGATAATGCAAACATCATTCGATTAATTAAATGACAAAGTATATAAATAACAAAACATACATTTTGAAATTCTGAAGAATTGACCCCATGTTAGAAACAATTTCCTATACTCTCGCAGCTATCATCCTGTACATGGTTTCAGATAGGTTGCTACAACGCCTGGAATTGAATGCCGGACATCGGTTTCAACACCGTAACATCGTTTTTTTCTTCATCCTCGCATTACTTTCCGTAACAAGCTTCTCAATATTTCAATATATTCTCGTAAATCAGTAAGTTAGATTAGTTTAATCATCAGTAAACGGATAAACAACCGAATACTTGATGTAGATCAATGCATGCGACTTATTGACGCAGTTAAATGCGCGAGTAGAATAAACAGTCTAGATTATTCCAATTCGAAAACCATGGGAGGGGCGGTATGGCCGAGTCAGACGAACAAAGCAGTGAAAATGAGGAACCAATACCGGTAATGCAACAGTTACTGGATAATCCTTTTCTATTACTCTTTATAGGAGTCACCATCCCTACCATCTTTTATGTGATTTGGGGTGTAATGGAAATAGTCGCGATCCCAATCGCCAAATAAAAATTTTAAGGAGTTAACACTATGTCTGTTACACCTCCACAAAACAGGATCTGGTGGAACGAACCTGTACCAAAATCAGAGCTGATATGGGTCATCATCGCGTTTGTCTGGGGATTGATCATGTTTTTCATGATGATCTACTGGCATGCCTATGGTGAACAGAACCTGTCCAACGAAGCATATCGTATTTCGGCTGAAGATTTTTCCGCCAAGACAGAGGCCATGGTAGAAAAATACCAGGTACGCGAAGAATCGGGTTATCCCGTTGTCCATCCGCCACCTGGTGAAGATATCTATCTGATAGCCCGGCTCTGGCAATGGTGGCCGATTCTGGAACTGGAAAAGGGACAAAGTTATCGTCTGCATCTCTCCTCCCTGGACTGGATGCATGGGTTTTCTTTACAACCGGTAAATATCAATTTGCAAGTACACCCTGACTACGAAATGGTGATAACAATCACACCAACAACTTCCGGGGAGTTTGGTATTGTCTGTAATGAATATTGTGGTATCGGACATCACAGCATGCTCGGCAGGATGTATGTAGTCGATAACGAGGGGACATAAGAAAATGGCAACGAAAGAAGAATTTAGAATATGCCAGACAACGGGGCTACGCGTTTATAAATCAGCTGAGAACCTGATTAAAGCCAATGCTGTTGTCGCAGTCGTCTTTCTACTTGTAGGAGGACTCTTTGGACTAATGGTCGCACTGACGCGCTGGAAGGCCATCCATCTACTGCCTGCTGACTGGTTTTATCTTGCGCTTACTGCGCATGGCATAAACCTCCTGATAGTCTGGATTATTTTCTTTGAAATGGCGGTCTTGTATTTTGCATCGGCAGTCATTTTGGGATGCAGATTAGCAACGCCGCGATGGGCGTGGACTGCTTTTGCCCTGATGTTAGTTGGTGCAATTATCACAAATATTGCTGTGCTACAGGGTGGCTCCAGTGTGATGTTTACATCCTATGTGCCGCTGAAGGCCGATCCCTCTTTTTATGTGGGTATCATACTCTTCGCCGTTGGTGCCCTGATCGCGACCTTTGTTTTCTTTGGTACCCTGGTCGTCGCAAAACAGGAAAAAACCTATGAAGGCTCAGTGCCATTGGTCACCTTTGGTGCTACCGTCGCGGCCATTATTGCCGTCTTCACCATTGCCACGGGTGCGATTATTCTGATACCGACATTCCTTTGGTCTATCGGTTATATCAATCATATCGACACCTTGATGTATCGAACTGTCTGGTGGGCATTTGGGCATTCATCACAACAGATCAATGTCGCTGCACACATATCAATCTGGTATTTGATATCGGCCGTAGTCCTGGGTGCGAAACCATTATCGGAGAAGGTCAGTCGAGGTGCTTTCCTCTTGTATATCCTCTTCCTGCAACTTGCCAGTGCTCACCATTTACTGGTGGATCCGGGCATCAGTTCTGAATGGAAGATATTCAATACCAGTTATGCCATCTATCTGGCGGTACTCGGTAGCATGATACACGGCATGACGGTACCTGGTTCTATCGAAGCGGCACAACGGGCAAAAGGCTATACCAATGGTCTTTTCGAATGGTTGCGCAAGTGTCCATGGGGAAACCCGGCATTTTCGGGTATGTTTATTTCCCTGATTCTGTTTGGATTTCTTGGCGGTATCTCCGGTGTGGTTATGGGTGTTGAGCAAATCAACCTGATTATTCATAACACCATCTATGTTCCCGGTCATTTCCATGCGACCGTAGTCGCCGGGACCACACTTGCCTTTATGGCGGTGACCTATCTGCTGGTACCACTCATCTTTCAACGTGAATTGATCTTGCCCGGCTGGGCCAAGGTGCAACCCTATATCTTTGGATTGGGTGTCACTGGTATCTCACTGT
>QNEM01000315.1 GCA_003645215.1 Gammaproteobacteria bacterium | reverse complement strand
TTGTGGGCTGGGCTGGGGTACATATTACGCAGATCGTCCAGACTCTGGATATTCTGCAGACGTGTGTCTCGTAGTTGCTGTTGGTGGTCGTGTGCTATTTTATCAATAATTTCCAGAAATTTAATTTTCAGCTCATCTGGTTCAGTCAGCAAATTATCCTTGATTGATAATTGTTTCAGGCGATTTTCATATTTACTGTCACGCCAATGTTCCAGTATCCCGGCACAGGAGATTTCCGGTTGTTTATGCACCAGGCCTAATAATTCTCGAAGAAATTCCACTCCCTGAGTCTCGATATCGCTTAAGGCGCCAGGCTCGATAACCACACCCAATTCCGGGTTCTGTAACAGGAAGCTGATGGCGTTGGCGATCAGCGTGCTGTGTTCTTTATTAAATTGATTTGTTGATACCAGGTGTTGTGCCTGTGTTTTGTTGGCAGGTGCCTCTTGTTTCCGTTCAACTAGATTTTTAAGACTATCGATATTCATATCAGCCAGTTTGGCAATATCCTTGATCAGCAATTCACGTAAAGCACCGGAGGGAAGTTTGCCGACCAGTGGCACAATGCCATCAACCAATTGCCCCATGCCTTCACGACTATCCAGTCGGGCTTCCTGTTTGAATTTATCGATTAGATAATTTGATAGCGGGACATAATTACTCGAATCTTCGAATTTTTCACGACCATGTTTCTGTACATAGGTATCAGGATCTTCCCCATCGGGCATGAACATAAAATGGACCTGACGACCTTCTTTCAGCAAAGGCAGGGCGATGTCCATTGAGCGCCATGCGGCTTTTTGACCGGCACTATCACCGTCAAAACAAAAAATGATTTGTGGGCTGGTTCGGAAAAGTCTTTCCAGGTGATTCTCTGTGACTGCCGTGCCAAGTGAAGCAACGACATTTCTTATGCCATGCTGGGCTAATGCCAGTACGTCCATATAACCTTCAACGATATAGATACGATCCATATCCTTGAGTTGATGGCGTGCCTGAAACAGGCCATACAGCTCACGGCCTTTATGAAATATTGGTGTTTCTGGAGAGTTGAGATATTTCGGCAAGCTGTCATCAAAGACCCTGCCGCCAAAGCCAATGGCCCGTCCTCGTTGATCCCGAATCGGAAAGATTATTCTGTCTCGAAATCGATCGTAATAACCACCGTTGTCCTTCTCCAGTGTCATGCCGATTTCTGCGAGTCGCTGTTCAGCGGCATCAGAGGTGCCCAGGGCATTGAGCAGGATATCCCAGCCCGGTGGCGCAAAGCCCAGTTCAAATTCCCTGGCGAGCTCACCGGAGAGACCTCTTTGTTTCAGGTAGTCTACTGCGCGATGGGCTTCAGGTGATTCACGAAGTTGCCGACAGAAATGCTGAACAACCAGTTCCATCAATTCGTAAAGTTCAGAATTATCTTTGGTCTTGTTAAAATCACCTTCTTCACGCGGGACTTCCACACCGGCGCGTGAGGCAAGTTCTTCTACCGCCTCGATAAAATCCAGGCCGTTGTAATCCATCAGGAAGCTGATAGCAGTACCATGTGCGCCACAACCAAAGCAATGGTAGAACTGTTTGTTCTGGCTGACGGTAAAAGAAGGTGATTTTTCATCGTGGAACGGACAGCATGCCTTGAAATCTCTACCAGCCTTTTTCAGGGCGACAGAGCTGTCAACGATATCGACAATATCGACACGTGTGAGTAAATCATCAATAAAATGTTGTGGGATCAGGCCTGCCATAATCAGGAATAAGTATACCAATAAATTCCGCTAAGAAATTGATGGTAAAAACTACGGTGTGATTTCAGGCACTTCCTTTCAGGAGGCGTCTGCAGATAGTGATATTTAGCTGAGTTGCTGTTTGACCAGACCGCTGACTTTGCCCATATCTGCACGGCCTTGAAGACGGGGTTTCAGCAGGCCCATGACCTTGCCCATATCTTTGGCTGATTCTGCGCCACTGGCCTCAACGCACTCAGCAATGATCTGGCTGATTTCATCTTCTGTCAGTTGTGCAGGAAGGTATTCCTGAATGATATTTAGTTCGAAAGCTTCCTTTGCGGCGAGGTCATCACGACCGGCTTTTTCAAATTGATCAATTGAATCACGAATTTGCTTGGTCATCTTATTCATGATGGCAAGCACCATGGTGTCATCCAGCTCAATTCTTTCGTCAACTTCTTTCTGCTTGAAGGCAGCGGTGATCAATCGCAGTACGCCAAGACGGTCCTTATCTTTACTGCGCATGGCTGTCTTGACATCATCGTTGATGCGATTTTGTATTTCGCTCACAGGCAAGGGGCTACTTGTTTACTGAGGATATTGGAAGGATTTAAATCAGACTGTGCCTAGTAAAGGCGTACGCGTTTGTTTAATTCTTTCGAGACCTTTTTCTGATGACGTTTTACAGCAGCAGCAGCTTTGCGCTTTCTTACCTGCGTTGGCTTTTCATAAAACTCACGTTTGTGTACATCGGCAAGGATGCCTGATTTTTCACAAGTGCGTTTGAAGCGGCGTAATGCAATATCAAAAGGTTCGTTGTCTCTTACTCTTACTGATGGCATATAATTATCGTTCCTAATAAATTGTTTCTGCTAAATGGTTTCTAGACGCTATTGTCGCTGGGTAAAAAATACTCAGCTCGACCGGAAAAGCCGGTAATTCTAGTGTCTGGGCGCAGAAATGCAATAATTATTAGCCATATGGGGCTATTTAGAGGTTTTTTGGGGCCAAATTTAGAAAATAATAAAGAAAATGAGTGATCTTGAATGAAAATATTAGGGTTAGAGACATCCTGTGATGAAACAGGCGTTGCTCTGTATGATACAGAACAGGGCCTGCTTGCCCATGCCCTGCACACTCAAATAGAGTTGCATGAGGTCTATGGTGGCGTGGTGCCGGAACTTGCTTCAAGAGATCATGTGCGCAGGATCATCCCGTTGGT
>QNEM01000314.1 GCA_003645215.1 Gammaproteobacteria bacterium | reverse complement strand
GATTAAAAGAATAGGCACCTGTTGCATCAGTTTCGAAGTAACCGCCTTCCTGTAATACACCTTCGCTATCGTACAGCCAATGCATAATTCCAGGTATAGGCTCTCCGGTTTCTTCGTCGGTAACAACACCATGAATCCTTGATCCCCTTGTCAACTGAGCGTCAGCCGCAAATGGTGCTTCAAAACTTAGCTTAACGAGGTCTGGATTTGGCAGCTCCAAACAACGGTTCTTCTTGTCTGGATATTTACTGGTATTGCATTGGACATCATTGAAGCGCTCTACTACGTAACCTCTATGCCAGAAAAGTAATTTGTAATTGCCTTCGAGGTAATGCAGTTCATAATCGCCATTCTCATCAGTGATTGCCCCACCTACAAAGTTATTATCCAGGTCATATAACCTTACCTCTGCACGAAGCAGAGGCTCCAAAGTTTGCTCATCAATAATACGCCCATGCACGAACGGCGCCGCTACCAACTCGAAATTCAATTGGTATGTGGCATCAACATCAACAACGAAAGGAGTGAATTCGCCAGCCCGCTCCCAAATCAGGAAATTGTCATAGAATTCATCCAGGTAGTCCCCGCTACTTGTATCGGTCCATATCTCGTAGGTGCCTGGCAAAAGGCCAGTGATTTGAAAGTTACCGTCTGTAAAGCTGTCGCTAAAATAGTGGCTTGTATTGATGTCTCTGGCGTTAACTGAAACGGACTCAATTTTGATCCCGGTATCCTGATCGGTTACATGCCCGCTGATGGTTGCTGTTCTGTTGAGGGCAATTTCGATGTTGTCGATGACGGTTGAATTTTGTACAACAAATGGAGTGCCTATTTCTAACTCTTTGGTGCAATCAAATGTAGTGCAATAGATATCATCCCAGACCTCAGGGACGTAGAGCTCCGTTGTGTAATCCAAGGTGGGCACATTGGTTCGCACTTGGTAAGCACCAGCCAACAACTCGACCTGAAAATACCCGGATTCATCAGTTTGAAGTGTTGTCTTTTCTGTTAGGTCAGGCATCTTGTAGAAAATTACTCTCGCTTTTGCGATCCCTGCCTGTGAATTTTCGTCAATTACCCTGCCGCTAATCATACCTGGCGTGTCGAGGGACATTGAAATATCAACTTCTTCATAGAAATTAAGGCTGATCGGCGTTGCCTGGTCAGGCTCAAAGGTGTCCAGATACCATTCAGGAATAAAACTGGTGGGGTGGTGTTCCAGTTCAACATAAATGTAATAGTCATCGGGCACCAGCGCCGCGAATTGAAATTCGCTATTCTCATCCAGATAAGCCCGCTGAGAGAAGTATGACAATGGGTTCGTCTTTAGTTCCACAGGATGGATATCATATGGATCAATCATCAAGGGCAGGCCCGTGCGTGCATCAAGTACCTTACCCCTGACTGTCCCGCCTTTTTTTAGAGCCACGCTAAATTCTGTATCCTCATTGCTGTCTACAGTGATTGGTATGGCGTCCTCGCTTGGTATACACGAACTCACCGCACAATAAATATTGGGATAAAGCATTTCAGGATACCCAAACCCGGAAGACTGAGAATACGTGCCATCGAGTGTCAGAAAATAATTACCCGGAATGACCTTGTCTACGCTAAATTCTCCGTTGGAATCTGTAAAGGCACTAAACCAGCTTGTGATGAAGTCATGAGTGATGGATGGGTCTTCGAATTCCAGTTGGATGCCTTCCAGGGGCAGTCCTGTCCGCTGATCAGTAATCCTGCCGTGTACCGAACCTTTTGGTGACAGCTGAAAATCAATTACACGGGTTTCGCCAATATTTAGTACGACGGTCGTGCCTGATTCAAAAATATCGCAACGGTCGTATAGACAAACTGTTTCTTCATACAATTCCGGAATGTAATTGCCGTTGTTTAATGTGTTGGCCTCGACCTTGTAAGACCCAGCAGGGATATTGTTAACTTGAAAATATCCGGTGGCCGATGTGAGGGCGCTGCCCCATGATCTCCGGTTTTCTATGTCAAAGAAAAAAACATAGGTTTCCGAGACCGCTTCTCCGGTGACTTCATCGCTCACCTGGCCGTGGATGGTTGCGGCACCTATACAAGATGAAGCAAGGCCCAGTCCTGCAAACAGCACTAATATCAACGTTTGTTGGATTTTATTTCTCAGACGCAAAACGACCCCCCAGTCATCTCTTTACACGAGTGTAAGCCTTCTCGTCCTTGTTTTTCAACATGGGCATAAATTTTATGGACCGACTCAGCCATATTTTTCGCTAGCTCACCACCCAGTGCATCCACGATTCCATTACACCGTTCTTAAGCAAATACTCCACGATCTCATTCAGCAAACTGATCTGATCAGGGTGTTCTGCGATTATCATTGTTACTAACCATATGGTATGATTTACCATATGTCTGCGCAGTTACTTTTTCAGGATAAATTCATCTACGCAGATGGTGCCATCCGGGAAATGGTGATCTGGCGTTTGCCAGAGGCAGACAAAGAAAGGCAGCATGGTCTCAAATACAGCTTGTTTTATGGATACCCTGGAAAATGCCTGGTGAGATACGATAACGAACGGGGAAAAGGTGATCATCGGCATGATAGTGATCAGGAAGAGCCATACAACTTTGTTTCTGTTGAGCAGTTGATTCGGGATTTTAGTGCCGACATCGAAAGATCGCGAGGTGATTAGGATGAGTAAACAACATATACACATTGGCGTGGAAGATGCTGAACGAGGACTGAGGCGCTTTGTTGATTCCTGGCACAAGGCTGAGAGTGGTAAAGTCGATCAAGCTGAGATACACCTCAATTTCGAGAATTTCTCCATGCTGGCTTCGGTTTTAACACCCAAACGGCTTGAGTTGATGAAAGTGCTGAGGCAACACGGCCTGCAGAGCATTCGTTCTTTGTCGAAACAGTTGAGGCGCGATTACAAAAATGTACACACAGACGTTATTG
>QNEM01000313.1 GCA_003645215.1 Gammaproteobacteria bacterium | reverse complement strand
AGGCTGCCACCGGGCCAATTTCCCTTCGCACTCGTTCTACAAGCTCTTTAACAACTATTTCATTATCAGTTGTGACGCCACTATTCAGTGTCACCAATCCCAGGGGTAATTGTCCTTTCAATTCATCATATATTCCTATCACAGCACATTCCGCCACATCGGGATGTGCAGCCAGAACTTCCTCCATAGCACCTGTTGATAAACGATGGCCCGCAACATTAATGACATCGCCCAGCCGACTCATTACCCAGACATCACCATCATCATCAATATAGCCTGCATCCCAGGTAATATAGTAACCATCGTAAACAGATAAATATGAATCAATATAGGCCTGATCGTTGTTCCATAGCGTCGGCAAACATCCCGGTGGTAAAGGTAATTTCAATGCCATTGTCCCCATCGTGTTTGCAGGTAATTGCTCACCCTGCTCATCAAGTATTTGTAGATTGAAACCAGGTACTGTTTTTGATGTGGAACCATGCTTAACAGGAAATACTTCAAGGCCCATACAGTTTGCTGTTATGGCCCAACCTGTTTCGGTCTGCCACCAATGATCAATAACGGGAATATTTAATTTATTTTCTGCCCATTCAAGCGTTGCGGGATCGCTGCGCTCACCTGCAAGAAACAGTGTTTCCAGTGAAGATATGTCATATTTATCAATGAATTCGCCTTTGGGATCATCACGCTTGATTGCCCTGAAAGCTGTCGGTGCTGTAAATAATGCCTTGACTTTATGTTCTTCAATAACCCGCCAGAAAGCCCCTGCATCCGGTGTCCCTACTGGCTTGCCTTCATACAAAACAGTTGTACAACCATGTAATAAAGGAGCGTAGACAATATAAGAATGACCCACCACCCAACCAACGTCCGAGGCTGACCAGAACACATCTCCAGGATTTATATTGTAAATATTTTTCATTGACCATTTCAGGGCAACAGCATGGCCACCATTGTCTCGTACAACACCTTTAGGTGATCCTGTGGTACCAGAAGTGTAAAGTATATATAAGGGATCTGTTGCATCTACCGGAACGCAATCCACCGATTCTGCCAGGGCACAGACATCATTCCAGTCAAGATCACGACCTTCTACCAATTTAGCCAGGCATTGAGGCCGCTGCAAAATGATACAGGCTTCAGGTTTATAATTCGCCGTTTCGATAGCGGCATCAAGCAATGGTTTGTACTCAATAATACGATCAACTTCGATACCGCAGGAAGCAGAGATAATCAGTTTCGGTTGTGCATCATCAATACGTGCCGCGAGTTCATTCGCAGCAAAACCACCAAAAACGACTGAATGAATGGCACCGATACGTGCACAAGCCAGCATGGCAATCACGGCCTCTGGCACCATGGGCATATAGATGATCACAGTATCACCCTTGCTAACACCCTGATCAGTTAATACACCTGCAAAGTTGGATGTCAGATCTCGTAACTCTCTAAAGCTAAAACGTTTAATGGTATTGGTAACAGGACTGTCATAGATAAGCGCATCTTGATCCGCACGCCCGTTTTCTACATTCCGATCAAGCGTGTTAAAGCAGGTGTTTAACTTGCCATCAGGAAACCATTTATAAAATGGAGCATTTTCATCTTCAAGAACCTTTGTAAAAGGCGTGTCCCAATCAATATCCCTTGCTGCTTCAGACCAATATCCTTCCGGATCTTCCAGTGAACGTTGATAAGTTTTAAGATATTTTGACATTTAACGAGGCTCTATTTTTTAATGAATATGTCCATGTGCAATTTCTTCTTCGGTCGCTTCTCTGACGGACTCAACTGAGATATCGAACTTTAATACTTGTCCTGCCAGGGGATGATTACCGTTAATAATAATCCCGTCTTTAGTAATCGCTTCAATTATAATTGGTTGTACATGTCCATCAGGATCTTTCGCATCCAGACGCATTCCCGGTTGTAAATTTCTAACACCTTCAAACGTACTAGGCGGGATCATACGAGTAAGTTCAGGTTTGGTTTCTCCAAACCCGTCTTCTGGTTGCACTGTGATCTGTACTTTATCTCCTGCCTGTTTCCCTTCCAGGGCACTCTCCACAATAGGTAACAGATTGCCCACACCATGCATATAGTTTGAGGCTTCTCCACCTTCGGTGGTGTCAAGTTTTTCACCGTCCGGATTGGACAAGGTAAAATGTATAGCTACGATACAATCTTTTTTAATTTTCACTGAACACTCCATGATAAATAAATGACATGCGTTGAATCACTAAATTTACGAAATTTATATATTATACATACTTGTAGATTACGAATGCTGCCATCCTTCTGCAACAAATTACACACACTAAAGCGTTTATCTTTCAACACCTGCAAGATGTAACCAGGTATCGATTACTGTATCAGGATTCAGAGACATACTTTCAATACCTTCATCCAGCAACCACTTGGCAAGATCAGCATGGTCGGAGGGTCCCTGACCACAAATACCTATGTACTTGCCCGCTTTCTTACATGCCTGTATCGCACGGCTCAGCATAAATTTGACTGCCTCATCACGTTCATCAAACAGATCCGAAACCAGGGCGGAGTCGCGATCAAGTGCCAGGGTTAATTGTGTCATATCATTGGAACCAATTGAAAAACCATCAAAGTATTCAAGAAACTGATCCGCGAGGATGGCATTACTGGGTACCTCACACATCATGATCAATTTTAATCCATTTTCACCACGTTTTAAGCCATGTTTACCCAGTAGTTCAACAACGTCCCTGGCCTGACCTACGGTACGCACAAATGGCACCATTACCCAGACATTTTCCAGTCCCATATCTTCTCGTACATAGCGCAATGCTCGACATTCAAGTTCAAAACATGCCTCAAAATCATCTGATAGATATCGTGATGTCCCGCGGTAACCGATCATGGGGTTCTCTTCCTTCGGTTCATAAAGATCACCACCAATCAGATTGGCGTATTCATT
>QNEM01000312.1 GCA_003645215.1 Gammaproteobacteria bacterium | reverse complement strand
CCTTTCAATAAATGCAGTAAAGGCACTTGAAGAAAGACGCGCCTGTCTATTGGCCAATCATGGCATGATTGTCCTGGGTGAAGATTTAATTTCTACGTATAAACTCGCAGAAGAAGTTGAAAACATTGCCAAACATTACTGGATAAGCAAGCACTCAGGTGATCCAGTGCTGCTCGATGAAAAAGAAATGAAACTGAACATCGAAAAATTCAAAACCTACGGCAAACAATAAACAAGCAGCCGCATAAATACCAATGAATCCATTTCATCTGGCAATACCAGTTTCTGATCTTGAAGCAACAAGAGTATTTTACGTTAATACGTTAGGTTGTGAGATTGGTCGCTTCTCTGATCAGTGGATCGACTTTAATTTTTTTGGTCATCAGGTTACTGCACATTTAAAACCTGAAGCTGTAGAGGTGGTCCTCAGTAATAGCGTTGATGGTGAAGATGTCCCGGTACGACATTTTGGCCTGGTTTTACCATGGGAAGAATGGCAGGATTTATCAGAAAGACTACAGAATTTGTCTGTCGATTTTATCATCAAACCGACCATGCGTTTTCGGGGACAAGCAGGCGAACAAGCTACAATGTTTATTAAAGATCCCGGTAACAATGCCCTTGAGTTCAAGGCATTCAAGCACCCATCTATGTTGTTCGACAGTTAATCCCTGTTAATCTTCAGGGGTAGTAGCATAGAGACCTGTCGTTTGTAGTCAGCGTATTTCTCACCAAAAAAAATCTTTAGATCGTGTTCTTCAAATTGTAATGCAACCAGGATGTAAGCTGTGGACACTGCCGCAAATAATAAATGTCCTGTGCTCATGTGGGGTGTAGACCAGAAAGCAATAATTATCCCGGTCATGAGGGGGTGTCGAACAAATTTGTATAATCCAGAGATTTTAAATTCCAGATGCTGATATTCCAGATTTTTAAATTTTAAAAAGACCTGACGCAAGCCAAACAGATCTGTATGGCTAGTCATAAAGGTTGATGCGAATAGAATAATCCAGCCTGACCAGAATAAAATATTCATCAGTATAGTGCCGATATTGCTATCAATATGCCAAACAACATCTGTCATGGGTCGCCACTGCCAATAGAGAAGCGTCAGAATAATCGCAGTTAGTAAAACATAAGTGCTTCGTTCCAGATGTTCCGGAATATATTGAGTCCACCATTTTTTAAATGCTGGTCTTGCCATGATGCTATGTTGAAGCGCGAAAATTGTGAGTAGCAACAAATTGATGATTATTGAAGTGCCTGTAGCAGAAACAACACCCGAATTAATCGTTTTGGGAACCGGAAAACCACCGAGAAATCCAATGGCATATAATAGTGTCAGGAATCCGGCAAGATAGGCAACAGAACCGTAAACAATCGCAAATAATCTGACCATGTGTTTCGCTCCCCAGAATAAGATATCCGCAATAGTATAGCTCAATATTACACATACTGAACCGCCCTGCCGTTAAATAGGTTAGAATGGCGCGCCAAAAATAATAATAAATAGTGTCTAACAAAGAGCATGGTATTTGAAAATCCCCCTGCGTCAGAATTGATTACTATTTCAGGTGTGCAAACGCTTGAGAAGGGTGGCGAGCTGAATAATCCTGTCGTGGCAGTTGAACGTCTTGGTCCAGAAGATGCTCCAGTAATTCTTATATTTACCGGCCTGTCCCCGGGCGCACATGTTGCCTCTTCTGAAAAAGATAAATCTCCCGGTTGGTGGGAGTTTATGGTTGGTGCAGGCAAGGCTATTGATACAAATAATTTTCAGGTGATCTGTGTTAACTCGATTGGTAGTTGTCGTGGTTCAACAGGCCCTGCCTCAATCAATCCAGATACGGGTGATTATTATGGCGCTGATTTTCCAGACATCACCATCTGGGATATTGCCAGGATGACCGGACTGGCGCTGGCAGAAATTAATGTGCAGGAAATATTCTGTGTGATCGGTCCTTCAATGGGGGGTATGACGGCATTGGCATGGGTCATCTCTTATCCGCAAACAACAAAACATATGATCAATATTTCTGCGGCTATGGAGGCAGATCCTTTCGCCATCGCGATTCGATCAGTGCAACGTGAAATTATTCATACCGATCCTGAATTTATGGACGGAAATTATGCTATAGATGCCGAACCCTTAACGGGTATGATGTTAGCGAGGAAACTGGGACTCATAAGTTATCGATCAACGTCTGAATGGCGTAATCGATTTGGACGCAAGGAGGATGGTACCGGTTCAGAGATTGAATCCTATTTACAATTTAATGCAGAAAAATTCTGTCGTGATTTTGATGCAAATTGTTATATTAAGCTTTCGCAAACCATGAACTGGTTTTCCTTAATGGATGAGATAAATTCCCCTGTAGACGAGCTTGCCGAAAGCAAACTGGAATCGGCCCTGATTGTTAGTGTCAGCACGGATATTCTGTTTCCACCGCATCAACAAAAAGACCTCGCAGATTTGTTAAACAAGTCAGGTATTGAGACCACGCACCTTGAAATAGATTGCCCTCATGGACATGATGCCTTTCTGGTTGATGAAGAGAATTTCTCTCCTGTGGTCAAGGACTACCTGGGATCAATTTCAGGCTAATTTATATTTTCTGGAAGTTATTTCTCATTTTAGCAGTGAGGTCACTGATACTTCGTATTCATGAGCTGGCAGTATAAGTACATCCATGTACAAAACCTTCTTATTGATCCCTTCGTTATGAGACACAATAATGTGTAACATTAACCCTGCCAGCAAGGCACGTGCCTCTGTGCACCTTATATTGGTTATTTAATTTTATAAGCGAGAACCTTGCCATTGTTCATCATCGGTAGAAGAATCAGGTTTTTCTCCGGTATGACTTCAAGATCAGCTGTGCCTTGTTCCAGCTCCAGAAGTAGCGTTGCGTTCCCCGCCTTGTCTACCTGATAGAGTTTTCCTGCCATCCAGTCAGTT
>QNEM01000311.1 GCA_003645215.1 Gammaproteobacteria bacterium | reverse complement strand
GCCGCCATCGCCGCCGCTGGTGCTTGTGAATACGTCATCACCTCCGCCCGGGGGATAGGTACTCGGATCCTGGCATTGATGTTGTCCGCCTGGTCCACCCGGACTCATGGGGGCACCCGCCGTGCTGCAATCCGTATTGTAGGTGGCAGCACCGATGGAGCCTCCCGGGCCATCCGCGCCGAGCACGCCGTTGGCGCCCGCCATACCAGGGGCGCCGGCTCCGGCCTGGACGATGTTCGAGTCAATCACCAGGCCCGAGCTCGAGTCCTTTATATAGATTCCGTAAGAGTTTGCCCCAGGCGTGGATGCATTGGCGCCGATCACCTCAAAACCTTGGAACAGCGTCGTTGCGGTGATGCCGTTGCCGACGACAGCCTTTCTGTGGCCGGATCCGGCCGGGCCGATGATAAGGCTTCGGTTCACGTTCGGGTCAAACGCCCAGGTGACGGGATGATGACCGCCGATAAGGCTCTGGCCATCTCTCAGCTCAATCTGTTCCTCGTAGCGTCCGGAGGCCACGACCACAGTGTCGCGGCCGGTCACGAACGCCCTTTCCATCCCTCGATCGATGCTCCCACACGGATAGTGGGGCGGTCCGCCTCCCGAGGTACCCTCAGGCCCGAGGCCACAGTCACCCAGGTCCGAAGCACCCGGGTCGTCGGCCGATACATAGATCGCATCGCCCCTGAGCTGGAACTCGCAACCGTCATTTGGGATCCAGTTCAGGTCGAAATAGTCGAAGAGACCGTCGCACCCGTGTCCGGAGGTGGCGACGTTGCAACAGGTCATCGCACAGGTCGGCGGGCCCATGGTGTTACAAACACCGAATGCGTTGGGTCTGGCGTAGATGGTAGTGCAGTCGGTGGCGCAGTTGCCGCAATGGGTGTCGAGGCCGTACACGCCTCCGGCCCGGAAGGGATCATCGACCACACCGTCGCAGTCGTTGTCGAGGTAGTCACAAATGTCGTCAGTCGGATCACCAGCGGTGACATTGCACTCAACGCCCATTCCGTCCACTGTGCACTGATTGTGGCCGACGCGCCGGCACTCGCCGATGCCTTCCTCGCAGGTGTCGCCGAGACCAGGAAACCCCTCGTCGACCTGGCCGTTGCAGTCGTTATCGACGCCGTCGCACACCTCCGGTTGGCTGTCGCACGGCGGCTCGCTACAGGCCCACCCGGACCCAGTCATAATGAGGATCTCGCCCTCGCCGCAGACTGGGTCGAGCTTGTCGAAGGTGATGGTTGCCTCGGCGATCATATCGCCGGTCACACCACCTTCCACCACGGCCTCGGCTTCCTCAGCCCTGACGGCAAAGGCGACTGACGTCAGCTGCTGACGAGGCGCCAATTCGGGGTCGACGCCGACTGCCACACCCAGCCACAGCTCCTCCACCTCCAGGACCTCCTCCGGGATCGGCACGACGGCGCCGAGGAAGACGGTGAAGATTCCCTCCACGACCTCGACTGTGGCGTGACTCTCGGTCCACAGGGGAGAGTCCCCCTCCGGCACGTGGTACATGGAAAGTGTCAGGGAGACCTCCCCGTCCACCGGAATGCCAATAGAGTCCGTGAGCCGACCCTGGTATGTCATGGTGTCGGCGACTCGAGACGAGGCGCCCAACCAGCTGGTCAAGCCGATCAACGCCAGAATTGTGACGACCGCCATAAGGCCTTCGCGTCGTGTGATCATGGTCGTGCTCATCGTTTTGCCCCCCTACCCGGCCGGCGCGACCTGGCCCGCGTACTCCCCACATTCCCATCCCGCCGCCGTCATCACCAGCACCTGGTTCTCGGCGCATGAGGGGGCGAGCAGTTCAAACCGGATCTCGCCGGCACCGATCATGTCACCGGTCAGTCCGCCCATGGCGACGCCGTCGGTGATGGCAACTCGGCGTGCTCTCGGAACAATGGTGAGGGGCTGCCTCCCAGTCATCTCAGGTCCACCTTCGATGGCCACGCCGAGCCAGAGGGCGGGCCCGCCGAACAGCTTCGGCGTCAACGGGTTCCCACCAGGGTCGATCGAGCCGAGAGTGACATAAAACAGGCCCCGCGTGACCTCAACAGCGGCGTGCTGCTCCTGCCATTCGGCCACGCCGTCCACCGCAGCATCCCAGAGAGTGAAAAGCACCTCAACCGTGCCATGAATGGGCTGTCCGGCTGCATCCGTGAGCCGCCCCTGGAAGTCGATGAGGAGGGGCGTAGTGCTCGCCCTCGATCGGGGCTGCGCCACCGTACTTCGGGACACAATGACTATCGGGTACGCTGCCGGGAACCCCTTTCCGGCCGGAACGGAGTTGGACCACGCTTCGAGGTTGCCGGACTCGAATCCGTCACCGAAGATCGTCACCACTGAAGCCGCCCAGAAGCCCGCCTCAAGGCTGAGACCACCACCGGCCATGCGACACGCATCCAGTTGGCCGATGGTGCCGACGGCGATGTGGTTCGGGCCGAGAGAGCGACCGCCGCCAGCGTCAGCCGTCCACCACGCAAGGGACTCTGCCCCGACAGGAGCAAACAGCCCGGTCACAGGATCCTCGACTTCCGCTCCCCAGGCCGGCACAACGAGGATTCCAAGCAGGAGAAGTGCGGCGGTTACCCTTCTACCGAAACTGAGGACTCTCCTCGCCCCAACCTTCTGACCGGCGCGAAGTCCTGCGGCTGACGAAAGGGTTGCCATACACCTCACCTAGTACCCGACTTCTTCCGATAGCTCTGAAACCAGGATACCACGGGCTCAGTCATTCGCTCTCGGTGTTGCCCCTCTCAGGGACCGACTCTAAGGAATCAGGCCAGAGAGAATTGAATCTTCAGGGCCCTATCCAACTGCCGGGCCTCCTCGACGCTGATTCGTCCGAGGATTTCGCCCACCCGCGTCCTCGAGATGGTCATTCGAGCCTTACTCATAATGCCCTCTTTTCATCATACTTAGTGCAGCACTAGTTCTACGCACAAGGAGCACTCCGTGT
>QNEM01000310.1 GCA_003645215.1 Gammaproteobacteria bacterium | reverse complement strand
TCAAGCACTTGAGGCTAACAGTTCATGAACAACAAAAATGACTTGATTACCTATAAGGCATGGGATCTGGGCACACGAATATTCCATTGGCTCAATGTCATTTGTGTGGTCGGATTAATGGCTGTAGGTACAGTCATCCTCAATTACAAATTGCTTGGGGTAAATACCGATGGCAAGGTCCTGCTTAAAACGGTACACGTCTACATTGGTTATGTTTTCGTCATCAATCTTGCATGGCGACTGATATGGGGGTTTATCGGCGGCAAATATTCACGCTGGAAAATGATACTACCCCTGGGCAAAGATTATTTATCTTCCCTGCGCGAATATATTACCACCGTAAAGTCTGGCAAAGCACCTGCTTACCTGGGCCACAATCCTGTCGCACGCTTGATGGTCGCCCTGCTATTCCTGTTACTTGGCACACAGGCAATCACTGGACTCACCCTCGCTGGAACAGATGTGTATATGCCACCCTTCGGTAACCAGGTTATTGAATACATCGCGGCTGTGGATGATAAGCAGAATCGACTTGGTGAGATCCGCGCAGCTTATAAAGATAATATCGATGAGAAAGCCTATGAAGAGATGCGCACTTTTCGAAAACCGTTCAGCACCACTCACTACTATATTTTTTTCATATTACTGGCAGCTATTATCCTGCATATCATCGGCGTCGTAATCACCGAAGTAAAAGAGAAAAATGCCATTGTTTCAGCCATGATTACAGGCAAAAAATATTTTAAATCAAGACCTGTTGATACTGATGAATAAATAACAAAGAGTTAAATGACCTGAAGGTGAACCACCTCAGTTTGGTGCTATGCTTTAGAAACAGACTGAATGTATTCTTCAAATTCATCCGCGAACATTGGTTTGGCCTTATAAAAACCCTGGATTTGATCACAACCAAGTTCTTTCACCAGGGTCATATCTTCCCTGGTTTCAACACCTTCAGCCACCGTGGTCATATGTAGTTTCTTGGCCAGATTTACACTCGATTCAAAAATCGAACGTGCGGTAGCATCCTCAGATGCACCATTAACAAATGCACGATCAATTTTCAGTTCAGTAAAAGGTGCTTGTTTAAGTTGTGTCATATTCGAATGTCCGGTACCAAAATCATCAATCGACAATCCAAAGTTTTTCATACGGAGTTGTATTAACTTTTCAAGACATTCCAGCATGTTATCCATAAGCTGGCTTTCAGTGACCTCAAGTATGATCATTTCCGGATTTACATTGTATTCTTCAGCAGTATTGATCAAAAAATCAACAAAACCATCACTGGTGAATGAGTTAACAGAAACATTGACCGATACCTCGAGAATAATGTCCTTATCAAGCCAGTCCCTCATCTGGGAAAGCGTTTTCCTGTAGATACTATAGGTCAGCGCATCAATCAATTGACATCGTTCTGCGAGCGAGATAAATGTTAACGGGGGCAACACGCCACGTTCACTGTGATTCCAGCGTGCCAGTGCTTCTACTCCGATTACTTTATCTGTTGCAATAGCCGTTTTGGCCTGAAAGGCAACGAGTAATTCATCTCCATTGATTCCGGCACGCAACTCTTCTTCAGTGATCTCATCCAATAATGAGTCAGATGTGTTGTCGGTAACCGAGAAGTGAGGAGTATACCCTGTGATCAATGGCTCAAGTGATTTTCGCTTGAATGGTTTGGAAACATACCCCAGGACATTAAGGTTTCTTGCCTTGGCAAGATCTTTAGCTACCTCCAGAATTCTCTCATCTTCAGCACTTAACAGGATGATACCGCCACTGTAATCTGCTTCAGAAATATGCCTTAGAAATTCGACGCCATTCATTTCAGGCATGTTGAGATCGCTGATTATAATGTCAAACGGATTAGTGCTTGCCTGGTATTGTTCCAGTGCAATCTGACCACCCAGACAGGCTGTTATATTACTATAACCCATATTTTCCAGGTGTCTTTGCGCCAGTTCCAGAATGGAGGGCTCATCATCGACGATCATGATGTGAATATCTTTCACAAATATTTTATTTCCATGTTGTTGGTTCCGTAAATCACACAGGTTTGTCTTTATCTGGACAAATACGCCGCGTGAACGCCAATACCAAAGATTCGAAGATAAGCAACAATGCCCATCGTTTATGTATTATCAGCAATTATCCTTGGTCATACTCTGTTTTTTATTGCTTGCTCGATGTTAACCCATTTTTATATCCATCTGCCATAAAATATATTCAATTTTATGAACAATATCATGAAGATTTTCATGCATGAGACCCCGCTTATATCTGAGGGTTCGATCATTAGTAACCCGGACCAAGTTGTACTATAATTCGGCACGTTTTCTGCCTGAGGGGCGCTGCGACGGGTTCTATCCTGCCAGGCTCAGGCAATGTTATTTAAAACCGCGCTCGCTTGGATAGGTTAAGCAAGCGAGCAGTCTCATCACTTCTCTCTTCCTTGCTTACCTGAGAACATATATATAGAACGATATAGAATAAGGTATGGCAAACAGTAAGACAAAACTCGAACAGGCATTAACAGAACGCATCCTGATACTGGACGGAGCCATGGGCACCATGATCCAGTCCTATAAACTGGAAGAAGCAGATTATCGTGGGGAGCGTTTCGCTGATCACCCCTGTGACCTGAAGGGTAATAACGATCTGCTCTCACTAACACGACCAGATATTATCAAGGCCATTCATGGCGCATATTTTGATGCTGGCGCCGATATTGTTGAAACAAACACGTTCAACTCCACATCAATCGCCATGGCTGATTACCAGCAAGAAGACCTGGTCTATGAGCTAAATAAGGCTGGAGCTTCACTCGCAAGAGAAGTCGCTGATGAATATGGCGGCTTTGTCGCCGGTGTGCTGGGCCCGACCAATCGTACCTGCTCGATATCACCGGACGTGAATAACCCGGGTTTTCGTAATGTCACCTACATGGAACTGGTCGAGTCCTATA
>QNEM01000309.1 GCA_003645215.1 Gammaproteobacteria bacterium | reverse complement strand
TATCAACAACGTCTCCAACTGCCACACCCAGATCATTAAAATTTCTACTTGTATCCACGAGTGACGTGGCACTGCCACCGGTTGCGGTTCCTGCGATGGTTTTCCCCTGAACATACCGGTTTATGCTGGTTACATAATCAGGCTGGGAAATTACTGGTGGCACTGTCACTGGCACTGGCACAGTCGTTGTTACATCAGCATTAGCAACACCACTGATGCTGCCCGGGAAATACATTTCAATATCCAGGCTGGTTGTAAATGGTTCTCCTCGCTCATGAAATGCAAGGTGTCCCTCCCTTGCAGGAGTTACGGGGTTGGGGTTGAAGCGGGAAATGCTGTAAATATCGCCAGTATCAAAATCATTTTCACTGCCATACTCAAGGGTAACTGTTAAGCTCGTCGCGGCAACCGCTGTGATGGTGCCATAGGATCCATCTGTTACGTTATACACAAGATCGCCAACTGCAATACCGACGGTAACAAAATCTTTCTTTGTATCTGTCAGCGTTGTTGTACTGTTTGCTGTAACTGTTCCCGAATTTGTACGGATCAGGTAACTGTCACCACTGGCAAAATCATTTCCGGTCCCGCCACTGAGTGATGTGACTGTAATCTCATCATTATCTATGGAGTCAATCACGCCGCTTGAACCATCTGTCACGTTTTCTAATATATCACCCTCGACTATTCCCAGGTCATCAAAATCTTTTGTTGTGTCTTCCAGTTTAAGACTGGAACTTCCCAGCGTTGCCGTTCCTGAAAATGTAGTGAGAACATTGGCCAGCTGGATCTGGTAGGCATCACCTTCATCAAAATCATTCTCGGTTCCAAGTGACATACCGGTGATCGTTAACTGGGTGCTACTATCAACACTACTGACAAAACCGACAGATCCATCAGTAGCATTCCATACAACATCTCCGGCTGCTACCCCCCACTCCACAAAGTCAATGTTAACTGAGGTATCGATCAAGGTTGTGGCACCACTGCCGCTATTTGCAGTACCCGTCAGCCGCCTGACATCCGCTTTCGGATCAGAGAATGGTGTTAGCCAGGGATAAGCTCCCTGGGAATTTAAATAGGTGCTTAGCATATGACTGGTTTGACCCAAAACACGTTTTTCTACCATCTGCATCAATTCATCCTTGGTTAAAAGAACGTATCTATCAGAACTTCCAGTAGTAATAGTATCGATATATGTATCACCATCACTGTCAGAAAATGTGGCTTCGATATAATTCGCATATTTATTTATATTTGCTGTCGACCTGTCTTGAGAACCTTCAATGGCACCTGTGGCGAAAATAACAGCCGCTATATTCGTATAACCATTTACTGTTAAATCTCCAGATATACTTCCTGCAGTTTCACTATTAAGCGGGATCATTTTTGGATTATTTCTGAAATTATCGGACACTACATACCAGAATCTTTCACCATGACCGTCCCTGAAATCATCAGTCTCAAGCGTTGCATAAGGAAACCTGCCGATAGATGTAACAGGATTATTGGTAGTTTTGAGTGAACAACTACCGCCTGCTGATCCATCATTGCTTAGATCCGGGCAGGGAAGATATCCCGGTCCATCAATAGTATCTGTTCCTGATTCAGCATCAATTTCCGGAAATGTTATCGCATAGCCAATCAGGGCATTTTTGGCAGCCATCAAGGCCATGCCTGTTTCCTGGGAATGCTGGTTTTTTTCCAGGTTGGTATTTAATTTTGTCACCAGATAATAGGATGAAGCCATCATGAGAAGTAAAACCGCTGCCAACAGAGCCGCCCCTGTCTGGGTCCTGGGTAAGGTCTTGGGCAAGGTACCGGGATGGTTCCTGTATTGATGGTTCTTATTAGCCATATCTGCACAGTATATGCCATTTAAACTGCCTGAAATCGGATAGAAGTCTCAATTTCCAGATGTTTTTATCTGATGGTGCCGACGCATCGAAGCTGATTATTTATGATAAATGATTCATCGCACCATATTATTCAATAATGAACGGCACATCGCACCATATCATTTGATAATGAACGGCATATCATCTTCGATAAGGTCAAGCAGGCTTTCATCATTTGGTTCGTAGGTCTGACCGACTTTAAGATCAAACTTCAGGTCAACCTCTGGAACGGTGACAGATACTTTCTCACTGTTAATATCACCCGCCTTGATGCGGAAATATTCAGAAGAGAGGCTTCCCTCATAACTATTGGTATCGTTTATCCATACGGTACTCTTGCCACCCTTTCTGTAAACAATACCATTCAGGGTGATCCCCTCAATATCAGGCCGCTGAACTTCTTCATCAGACTCTTCAATTTCTTCGACAATGAGTTCAACGGGTGCTTCGACTTCAACTTGCGGTTTTGAATAACGTAATACCTGTAACGTCCTTCTTTCCTCGGGCGTGGTAAACAACCTGCCAAAACCATCAGATGCAGCATATACATAAACGTTGCTACTTGTTACAAGGCCGCATAAAAGCAATATGCCTGATATAAATTTAAAGCCTTTCATGACAGCTTAATCTCCGCCCCATCTGCCAATCTGATATTTAGCCACTGTAGCTCACAGTCCACTGTAATATTTGTAGCATCACGCCTCTCAATGAGTTCTCTGTTTGATCGTTTGAAATTACATTCTGTTATTGTGAATATACCTTCTACATGTTCATTCATGTCCTTGATCAGGCGTAATAAATCTCCTTCATGTAACATGTCTACGCTTAGCCTCATGACGCTGCTGTATAGCGCAAACCTGCCCATATTAATACTGAATCCCGGTGAATATTCTTCCTGCGGATAAATACTATAGGCCAGTCCAGGTAATTTGACCCGTTCACTGGAGGCCCGCAATGTTTCAATCCAGTTGAGCCGGTGCTCTCGCCCAACGAAACCCTTTTTATATAAGGCAATAAATTCAGGGTAATACTGTCTGATAATTTCCTCATCTTCATCGACAGCAAGATATTTCTGACTAATGG
>QNEM01000308.1 GCA_003645215.1 Gammaproteobacteria bacterium | reverse complement strand
GCCAATGGACTGCGGCTTCTGCGAAATCGTCACTGAGGCACAAGCGTGTCCCGGAAAGACACGCGTCGGGTCCAAATGCCACACATCGCGACGGTTGGAATCTCCCAAAGCATGCGCATTTCTTGGCATGATACTTGCTCATATGTTCTAATGTCGCAGGCTCAAAGCCGAAGCGCCTTTAGGACACCATGGAGGTTGAAGATGGAAAGAAAAACAAAAGCGGCAGGCAATCATGGCTGATGGACGGACATTTCAGTATCTCGGACCGAATTCCGCCTCCCTCAACGTCAACATGGGTAACTCCCAGGTGATGTCCGATGGAGCGTCGATCACGGCGTGGACCTTCGGCGCCGGTTTCAACAACGATCGGGCCATTCCCAGTCCGGTGATCGAGGGCATTGAGGGAGAGTTGGTCCAGGTGACTCTGGCTTCCCAGATGCCTCATACGATCCACTTTCACGGGCTCGACGTTGACCAAGCCAATGACGGAGTCCCGGGCACCTCGGGCTACGTTGCCCAAAACTCTGGTGGATCCTTTGGGCGGGTCGACGGTTACACCAACCTGGGATCCCCATTCACCTATGCTTTCGTTGCGCCTCAGGCCGGGACCTATGCCTATCACTGCCACGTCGATACGGTTCTTCACTTCGAGATGGGCATGTATGGCACGGTGATCATTCGCCCACCCGGCGGCAGTGCCGCCATCGCGTGGGCGGGAGGACCTACCTTCGATCGTGAGTACATTTGGCATCTTCATACGTTTGACAGTTCCTGGCATTCAGGGGGCTTCATCAGCGGGCCACAGACGGTCCGTCACCGACCGGACTATTTCATGATCAACGGCCGAGAAGGCGCCGTCACCCTGACCGATTCGACGACGGCGATCTCCGCCGACGTCGGACAGTGGGTCTTGATCCGGGCCAACAACATGGGCTACCAACCTGCTTTGGTCCGACTGGGAGGTCTGGCCTTTTCCATCATCGCCAGTGACGGGCGGCCGTTGCCCTCTCCGATCACCAGGACCGAGCAACTGATCGCCCCAGGCGAACGGTACGACATTCTCTTTCGGATGCCCGCAGCCACCGCCCGGACCGCGACGGTTGAGTACTTTGACATCCGTATGAGGACGGTCCTGGGAACCGCCGAGACATCGATCACCGCGACCACCGGCGGGGACACCCTCTTCTTAGACGGCTTTGAGACGGGTGACACCACGGCATGGTCGGACGGTACAACGAAATGAGCATCAAGGAGACATCAATGGATCGACGACAATTCATCAAGAAATCATCACTGACGGCCGCGGCCTTCAGCGTCGGCGGATTGACCACACTGGCCCCGAGAAAGGCCGGCGCGGCAGCCATCGACTTTAGCTTGGCGGCTGAAGCCGTCTCAAAAACGATGGTTGACGGAGTCACCATCCCGGTTTGGCAGTTCCGGGACCTCTCGGGTTTCGGCCCCGGCGCCCTGCCCTCGGGTCTGGTGGTCATGGAGGGCGACACCCTTAATGTAACCGTGTACAACGATCTGGACCGACCGATCAACTTCGTTGTCCCCGGCGCCACCAGCGGTACCGCCGCCGTCGCCGCGGGATCGTCCCATATCTACAGCCTCACGGCGCCTGCAGCCGGCAGTTACTTCTATGCGGACGAACTCAACGGCGAGATCTCGCGGGCGATGGGACTGGCCGGACCCCTGGTGGTCATGCCCTCGGACGGCTCGGACAGTCTCTACACCGGTGGCCCCATGTTCGACCGGCAATACACCCTGGTACTCAGCGAATTGGACGATCGGCTCAATACCGCGGTCGCGGCCGGCGGCTCTTACAACATGGAAAACTATGAGCCCAATTACTTCTTCGTCAATGGCCTGTCCTATCCGGACACATCGAGTGATGCCGACACCCTGATCGCCATGAGCGTCGGCGAAGACGTCGCCATTCGCTTCATCCCAACCGGTCTGATCACAAACCCGATGCACTTCCACGCCTACCACGTGAAGGTTGCAACCCGGAACCGGGTACCGGAGACCGCGGTGATCGACAAAGACAGCGTTCTCGTCAACGTCTCCGAATGCGTCGATGTGATCTTGCCCTGCACCCAGGCCGGCGCCTACCCGCTGCACACCCACTACATTCCGGGGGTGACCGCCAATGGCGTCTACGTCAATCCTTACGGGGGCGCCCTGATTATCATGAGCGCGAGCTGACGGAGATCATTATGGATTTTTCAAATTTCAAACGTGGACATCACGGCGCCCGACATGGAGGAAGGCGTCCCGGCAGACCACCAACAGGGGATCCGCGGACTTTCAGATATCTGGGCCCCAATAGGGCATTCCTTGACGTCCGGATGATGGGTACCCAACGAATGGCTGACGGTCGACGATTGAGAACCTGGACCTTCGGCGGAGGCTTCAACGACGACCGCTCGGTTCCCAGTCCGGTGATCGAAGGCGTTGAGGGGCAACTGGTCGAAGTCACGTTATCTTCGATGATGCCCCACACGATCCATTTCCACGGTCTCGACGTCGACCAGGCCAACGACGGAGTTCCCTCAACGTCGGGTTTTGTCGGTCGACAACATGGCGGGGGTGGAGGTGGCGGCATGGGTATGGACTTCGGCCGGGTCGATGGATACACATCCCTGGGCAATCAGTTCACCTACCGTTTTACCGCGCCCCATGCGGGAACCTACGCCTACCACTGCCATGTCGATACCGTACTCCACTTCGAGATGGGCATGTATGGCACGGTGATCATCAGACCCCCGAATGGCCGCGCCGACCTCGCATGGGAAGGAGGTCCTGCCTTCGACAGGGAGTATGTCTGGCATCTCCACACCTTTGACAGCTCGTGGCATGGCGAAAGGGTCAGCGGCAGACAGACCGCCCGCCACCGGCCGGACTATTTCATGATCAACGGCTCGGACGGCGCCAATGCCCTCGATGATCCGACCGTCGCAATTTCCGCACTGTCGGGTGACCGCATCCTGATACGGTCCG
>QNEM01000307.1 GCA_003645215.1 Gammaproteobacteria bacterium | reverse complement strand
GGTATGTTATTGTCGAAGATTTTGTTGGAGGCGATTCAGGTACTTTAAACAGTTACTGTATTACTTTTGAACGTACTGTAGGAGATGCTCCAGAGATTTTCTGTCCAGCTGATTTTGCTGCAGATAACGACGAAGGTGTATGTGGAGCGGTAGTTAACTTTGCACCACCAATTGCAATTGATGCAGAGGACGGTGTATTAGATCCTTCAAATGTTGTTCAAACAGGAGGTATCACAACTGGTGGTTTCTTCCCTGTTGGAGATAACCTAGTAACTTTTACAGCTACAGATTCTCATTTAAATGAAACATCTTGTAGTTTTACAATAACAATATTAGATACTGAAGATACAGTAGCAGTTTGTCAAGACATTACTGTGACATTAGATGCTTCAGGTAATGGTTCAATAGTAGCTGCTGATTTAGACGGTGGTTCTACAGACAATTGTGCTGTTACTTCTTGGGATGCTGATCAAACTTCTTTTGATTGTAGTGATGTAGGAGATGTAACAGTTACATTAACTGTTTTTGATGATGCAGGTAACGCTTCATCTTGTGATGCAACTGTAACGGTTGTTGATGATATGGCACCAATAGTAACTTGTATTGGAGCGCCAGGAAGCTCTACTTACACAGAAGGTTTTGAAGGTGCATCAGTACCAGCAGGTTGGTCTACAATTATTGTAAACGGTGGATGGGATTGGACTTTCGGCTCTAATTCTATGCCAGGTACAGATGATTTCCCTACCAATGCAGCTATATTTGATGATGATGCAGCAGGTGGAGGTCCTAATCATGTGGCTAGCTTACTTTCTCCAGTTTATGATATGACAGGAGCAATAGGTGCTACTTTATCCTTCGACTATGCACTGGGCGATTATGCAGGTTCTGGACTTCTAAGAGTAGAGGTTTATGATGGTGCAGCTTGGCAAGAAGTATTCTTGGCTGATGATGCTGATATCCCTCCTACCAACTCTGGAGCTATTGATGTATTTGCTTATGCGAACGCTAATTTCCAAGTACAATTTACGTACGATGATGAAAACTCAGGATGGAACTGGGGAGCAGGAGTAGATAACTTCTCTCTTACAGTAGACACTCCTCCAGCGCCTCCTTTAGAGATTGCTTTAGGTGCGGATGGTATGGCTTCTATACCTGCAGGTGACTTAATTATAAATGTTGACGAAGCTTGTGGTTACACTGTAACTTCAGGAGGTACATCAGCTTGTAGTCAAAGCAATCCAGGAAATGGATTCGAAAACGGATTATTTAATAATGGAGCACCTTTTTCAGTAGCAAATGATTTTGTTGCTAATGGTGACTTTACCCTTACTCAAATATCAATGAATCTTTTCCACGATATAGGAGCGACTATTGATAATGTAGTATTTACTTATTACGAAGACGCAGCAGGTTTACCTGGAGCAGTAATAGGAACAGAAACAGCTGTTCCAACTTCACAAACTGTAGTAGGTAGTAACTTTGGATTTGATGTAAGTGATGTTGTATTTGATATTACTCCTGTTGATTTTGCAGATGTATCTGGAACAGGAACAACTTATTGGGTAGGAACTTTAGCTACTTCTACATCTGGTGGAACTACAGCTTGGGAAGTTTCTACAGCTTCAAGTCTTGGAAACGAAGCTACAAACTCTGGAGACGGAGGAGTAACTTGGGGTCCAGGTGGAGCAGGAGACGGTGTATACACATTCTCTGGAGTATGTGGAGGTACTGATCCAAATAACTTTAACTTCGATTGTTCTAACTTAGGTGAAAACGTTGTAGAGGTATTTGTAACGGATAACTCTGGAAATACAAGTTCTTGTTTTGCAACTGTTGTTATAGTTGATACTATCGCACCAGTATTAGTATGTCAAGACACTACTATTGAATTAGGAGAAGATGGTACAGCTACCGTAGATCCATTAGACCTATTATTAGAAGCTACAGATAACTGTGGTATTGATGTATTAATTGCAGATCTAGAAGAAGTATCTTGTGCAGACATAGGAACTCCTATAGACGTAACTGTATTAGCTACAGATGCTAACGGAAATGTATCTTCTTGTACTTTAGTGGTAACTGTAGTGGATACTATGGCTCCTGTTATTTCTTGTCCAGCAGATGATTCTATAGAATTAGATTTTGGAGGTACGCATTCTCTTGGTGATTATATCGCTGATGGTTCTGCTACAGTAACAGATAACTGTACTGATCCTGTAACAATCTTTACTCAAGATCCAGTTGCTGGTACTGTATTAGGTTTTGGTGTTCACACTATTACTTTTACTGCAGAAGATGAGTATGGTAATGTTGCTACTTGTAGCTTCGAGCTTACTCTTACAGAGTACCTTAGCAACAATGATAATGAGTTAGGTAATGCTGTTTCTATGTATCCTAACCCTGCTAGAAACTTAGTTACTATAACTAATAGTTCTAATATTTCACTTGACAATGCAATGATGTATGATATCAACGGAAAACTAATCGCTCAAATCAACTTGCAAGAGATGCAAAGTGAAAAAGTGATTGATGTTTCTGAATTTGCAACGGGTGTATATATGGTACAGATTACTGGTGAACAAGCAAGTGTTGTAAAACGCTTGATTAAAAAGTAATCTCTTTTTAATAATTTAAGTTATTTAAAACTCCCCTTCGCTAAGCGAAGGGGAGTTTTTTATTATATTATAATGTAATCAAAACAACTAATTATCATATATTTGTGTCTATAAACAAAAAATAAATATATGATGAAAAAACTTACTTTATTAACTTTTATGTTTGCAATTTTAACGGCACCGCTGTTATATGGGCAAACACATTCATTCTCATCTGGAAATGACAATGAACACTCTGCAACTCCACAGGAGTTGAGCAACCCTGTATTTAACACTCAATCTAGTCTTGTTACTACTCTTTCTCATAATACGACTAATAATATGACGCATGCAGTTTCTTGCAATGATGGTGCTACTGCATATGACACTAGTTTTTACAGAGCTTTTGATTTAGCTG
>QNEM01000306.1 GCA_003645215.1 Gammaproteobacteria bacterium | reverse complement strand
GTTTTAAATATTCTTGGTAAAGAAGTTACAACTTTAGTTAATGGCGAAATTAATGCTGGCAGTTATAACGCAATTTTTGACGCTTCTAATTTAAGTTCAGGGATTTATTTCTATAGCTTAACAGGGAATAATGTGAACATCACAAAAAAAATGATATTGATGAAATAGTATCATATGATACTATCAATAAATGAAATAACTTCTTATGAGAATTATGAATTTTTTTAGCCGCCTTTCATCAATGAAACTATTGATTATCTGTGCTATTCAGTTCACTTCTAGCAGCTTGGCGCAAATAGGCGGAAATGCGTTAGAATTTGATGGTTCCGACGATTATGTTTTTGTTGGCAACGATACATCACTTCAGGTAAATCAATATACGCTTACAGCTTGGGTCAACCCTTACTCATATAGTGGACCACTTCCGGATGAATCACGCATGGAAATTCTTGAGAAAAGAGATGAATACTGGATGAACATTAGTACAGTCACACATGATCCTTCGAGGAGAAACCCAAGAGATAAGGGTGAAGTTAGAGTCGGTGGTTATTTTGGTCCTGATAATAAGCATCATTCTGTGGATAGTGAATATATAGTGCCATTAAACGAATGGACGCATGTTGCCTGCATTTATGATCTTGACAGTCTGACATTATATATCAACGGTCAATACGAAGCAGCAGTGGCAATTCTTGAAGATTATTCTTCCCAACAGGATATAAATAATGATTTAGGCTTAGGATGCAAAACGTATGGCCCTGGCGAGAAGATAGAAGCCCAGTTCCATGGTATGCTCGACGAAATCAGTATTTGGGATACTGCTTTGAGTGTGAGTGAAATTCAGGATGTAATGGTTTCCGGCATAGAAGAGACACATCCGTATTGGAATCATGTAGTAGCATATTACAAATTTGACGAAGATAGAGTTGGGCAAAACGATGGTTTAACTTATGATGAAATAGGTTCAAACAATGGCACAAACGATGGTGCTCACTGGGTTCCAAGTTCTGTGACTTTTGGACCAGCTGATCAGTCCTCCAATCCATATCCGCCAAATGGTGCAACTGATGTACCCTTAGACATCAGCATGTCCTGGATGGCCGGCCAATTCGCCATGGCGCATCATGTTTATTTGGGTACAGATTCAACTCTTGACGCCAGCGCGTTCCAGGGAATTCAATCCGGTGACACATTCGAACCCGAAACACTTCAACCAAACACAAGCTATTACTGGCGTGTTGATGAATCTAATTTCATTGACACAACGATAGGTTCTGTATGGCGTTTTACAACGGAATCAAGCCCGCTTGCAATTCCAGACAGTCTTTCGGCAACAGCTGTTTCATTCAGTCAAATTGATCTAAGCTGGTCCGACAATTCGGAAAATGAAACTGGTTTTAATATTGAACGCTCCCCGGATGGAGTTGCAAACTGGATGGAAATCGCTTCAGTGGCAGAAAATGATACCGCCTATTCAGATTCTCTGCTGAATCCTTCAACCCTATATTATTATCGTGTCCGTGCAGCCAAGCTGTATGGTTATTCTGACTATTCCTCTATAGCACATGCGAAAACCATGGATGAACCCCTTCCACCCGAAGCGCCTGATAATCTGGTTGCTTCTGTTATTGCGAGTGATCAGATCAATTTGTCATGGCTTGATCAATCACTTAATGAAGATGTCTTTTATATAGAACGGTCTGATGATGGCATCACTGGCTGGACACTTGTTGATTCGGTGGGTGAAAATGTTGTCAAATATTCAGATACAGGCCTGAAAGTGCATACCACCTATCATTATCGTGTGCAAGCTGCAAATCAATACGGAGTGTCCGCTTATTCAAATACCGACTCTGCAACGTCATTAATTCAAGGTGGCATTATTACCTATCTCAGCGACCTTCCATTTAATACAATTGTAAATAGCTGGGGACCTGTTGAGCTTGATCGCAGCAATGGTAAGGCAGTAGCAGGTGACGGTAATATCATTACTATTAACGGCGTGACTTATGATAAAGGCATAGGATGTCATGCCTATTCGGAATTGGTTTGGTCTTTAGAAGGCAAAGCCCTTAGTTTCATTTCGGATATAGGTCTTGATGATGAAAAGATGGGAGCAGGTTCAGTTGTATTTGAAGTTTATTTGGATGACGTTTTAGCTTTCAAGAGCGAAGTTCTGACCTGGTTGGATGACGCCGTTACAATCGGTTTGGATGTTAGCGGTGTAGACATTTTAAAGTTAATCGTAACGGATGACGGCGATGGCGAAATCAGCGATAATGCAGACTGGGCAGACGCTCGTGTATTTTCAAATGACGTGATAAGCAGTGTGTCGGCAGAATCAGATTTGATACAAGCCAAGGAATTTTCCTTGCATCAGAATTATCCAAATCCTTTTAATCCAACAACTCAAATCAGTTATTCTTTACCGGAAAAGGCTCATGTTCAGCTTGAGGTTTATGATATTCGGGGAAGAAGAGTGAAAATTCTGGTTGACCAAGAGCAATCAAGTAACAGTAAATATACTGTACAATGGAATGGTAAAGATGAATTCGGGCAAACGGCCGCCTCGGGTATTTATTTTTACCGAATTCTTGCAACTGGTAATAAGAACGTATGGATGGAAACGAGGAAAATGATGTTACTAAAATAGCAACAAGGAAAAAGAGAAAAATATACATAAATTGAAAGGTAATATTGATGATGAGAAAGTTTAATTGTTTAATTATTGGGCTGTTTCTGTTCATGTTGCCATCATTTGCACAAACCGGAATCACTGATGACAAGATTCATGTGATTTTTAACGGCGACCACGCAGATCCTTCAATTTTAAGGGACGGCGATGATTTTTATCTTACCTATTCAAGCGCCGGCAAGCGACCTGACTTGAAAGTCTGGCATTCGAAGAACCTGGTCGACTGGACACCTATCGGCTACGCACTAACTGAAAATCTTGGCTGGATTTGGGCACCTGACATTATCAAGTACGACGATCTTTTTTACATATATTTTGG
>QNEM01000305.1 GCA_003645215.1 Gammaproteobacteria bacterium | reverse complement strand
TTCATCTTGGTATCTCCCTTGGTTCCCTTTTGTCCCGGTGTAAAAAGGGGGGATTGGCCAGATTGGTCGACTCTACCGTAAACCCTACTCGACGGTTGCCAGCTTGCCCCGGTCTCACTAGATTGACCGGTCTGAGTGTGGCCGACTTGAGCCTCTCCCCCATACCCTATTGTGGCCGAAACAATTGTCTGGTTAATCAGCTCCACTTGATCCTAGTTGTCTTGATAGGCGGCATCGATCGCGCAACCTTGGTGTGAGGGGCATAAATCGTAGCCGTAAGAATATTGTTATCGTCAAGCAAAGACTTAGCCTTCCGCTTTGCGTCCGCAAGAGTCTTACTCTCGGCTTGATGGATGGACTCGTCGCTGCAAACAATAATTGGTTTGGTATGGTCGATTTTCAATTGATTACCCCTTTGCGGTTTCTGGCGGAGAGCCTCTACCAATTCGTACAAACAAACACAACAAACACAACTACTCCTTTTGCCCGGTTCATCTATCCATCTGCTTAATCCACGTGTATAGCGACGCCCACCGGTCATTTCCTCCCAGCATTCCTCCGGTGAATTCTCCAATAACGCATAAACAGCCTGTTCATCCAAACATGTCGTTGCCTCAATGGCTGCCCAAGCTGAGTTGGCACAAACACGATTCGTTCCAACAACCCAATGCCAATGCCCCTGCTTCGTTCGATTAAATTGTAATGGAAATTCTAGGCTCATTATTGATCCCCCCTTTCCCTATATTGTGGCAAATCAGGATCAATCGTTAACTCTTACCTTCCTGCTTTATCGTGGTAGGAATTGATTTGGCGTTAAGCCTGTCCCGCTGTGGCTGCATTTTCTTTTCGAGACATGAGACATGGTATACCTCAGCCTCTGGGTAGTCAGAATCAACTGGTTGTTGACAGATAGGACAACGCATGTATGACTCCCTTACTAAAAATAAAAGCGGGGGGCCAGATTATATAGCCCCCCGCCGCCAGTTATGATTGATTATTACCAACGCTTCATGGTTCACCTCCAGCACTACTCTAATAACTTATCTTGCCTCGATCCCATTTCCGTTTATGCAGCAAGCCCAATAAGGGCGTTAATCACCTAGCCAAACTTCAAAGCACCTTATTCAAAACCACATCCATCGCCCGCTCCTGGAGCCTCGGCACAAGAGTACCCAAATCAACTATGTTCATAGACTGCAACGCCTTCAAACCCTTCTCAATCAACAGAGTACGCTCGTGGTGCTGTTGGGCATCTTTCGGATCAGAATAGATCACAATCCCCTCCGATGGTAAACCACCAGTAAACGCAAGAGCCAGCTCCGATAGAGTCATCGTGCTAACCCCATCCGTCGTTACAACATGCAATTCGCTGTGTTCAGTCAGTTTCATACTATCATCCCCATCTATTCGCTCATTGAAACCATCGGTGTCTACCTATTTGTGGCAAAGCGACATGGTAGGTTAAATAGCCCCAACCGCCCTCCGAGACCGCCAATAGGCAATCAACTGCCGAAATCGCTCGTTCGAAATACCCTTACTCCCCTGAGGGTGAGCAGCCACAAGAGACCCGGAATTAGTCACCCCACACCACCGAGAACAAGGACCACTCCCACACCGAATCCACTGCCCCACCGGTAAGACAAGCTCACCACTGATCAACCGATCGATCGTGTTGCCTTTGTAAACATTCAAGGCTGGCTGATATTTCATTGCTCGTTCCTCCTACCCTATTGTGGCAACCCCAAACCCCCCGTTAATCACTCATCCTCATCATCACCCACCGCATCCAAAGCCAATCTCAATTCCTTAACGAGCGCTCGCATCTTGTTCCAATCTTCAGGACACTTCGGAGGCAACGCACGAAGCAACTCCTCATGCTCCTCCCTCGGGACTCGGCAAGCCTGAATGCGATCATCATGGTCAAGACGAAGATACCCATCATACTGCTTCTGAGTGATCTTGAGAAAACCAATGGTCCGGACAAGATACAACCCACCTTCGTACTCAATAACATCAGACAAACAGATACGACGTTGGTCCGGGAGTCCCTTGACCATATAGTGCATGTTGTGCGCAATGTTCTCGCCCAGCGCCTCGTCAGGAACAACCTCCTTGCGAATGTTGGGTATGATGTGGCTAGAGGTCGTGTGAATTTGAAAAACAGCCATTCTTTATCTCCTGCAGCGGAATTGCTTACTTCAATGTGGCAACCAGGTCCGACTCCCGAATGTTAACCCAAATCATCTGATCCAAAAAAGGAACCAAAACTTGCAAAACCATCGCCTTAACAGACGACAGCCAAACAGTACGCTTGCCATAAAAAGGCTTGGTAGCCGTCGATACCTCCGACCCACCAGCCCACACCCAGCGATAATGCCCAATAACAATCATGTCTTGTCCTCCTACCCTATTGTGGCAGGCCCGAATCAGCCGTTAAGGCACCCTCGCATACCCACGATTCCCTTCCTGGAAAGGTCGGGACTAATCATTGATAGTTAGCCGAGCACCCCCCGATATCATCCTCAAACTGATGCTTCACCCCACCATTCCGCCGCCGAATCTCCGCATTACTCCGAGAACCAACACCCAAACCAGTATTGAACCGCGTCAAGTGCCCACTCGGCTCCGGGGACGGGACCGGGGACGGCTGGTTGGCGGTCTCGATCCGCTTAATCGTCCGCTTCGCCACAACTATCACCTGTTCATTAGTAATCCCATCCGCCCTGAATACCTCGTCGGTCGGCGCACACTTATAACGACAAATCTCAAGAAGGTCCTTGGCAATCAGCAGCAAATCGCGTTCATTGTCAGTCATCTGTGCGTTCTCTCTATCGTGTTTTTTCATATCATTCCTCCTACCCTATTGTGGCAGTCGAAGATATTGGGTAAATAGCGCAAAGGGAAAGCCGGGCACCCCAATAAAGAGGCACCCGGCTCTGGTCACAAACACGTTAGTTCTTCGAGCCAGTCAGCTCAGGTGCAGCCAGCTTCTGAGAAACATGGAATTCAGCGAAAT
>QNEM01000304.1 GCA_003645215.1 Gammaproteobacteria bacterium | reverse complement strand
GGACGGTAAGGCGTTTATTAAAAGCAGAGTAAAGATGGGGGCAGCTCCCCTTGGCAGATATACGATGAACTCCAACAAAGCACTAAACCTTAGTATAAAACTGAACCTTGGACCTGTAGCGACCTATTGTTTCAAACAGACACAAGATAGTATGACTGTTAGTCTCAATTCTATCCCTGGCTTCTTGGAAACCCTCAATAGCCAACCCCGTAGGGCTGGCTATTTTTCACGATTATTTATCGTCGTCAGATGAACGAGTAACCGATTTAGATGGAAGACCGTGCGCTTTACGGGCCTTATCCATATATTCTTGCTTGGTATTCATGCCTTTCTTCATCGCCTCAGGTACTTGAGCAGCCGGAATTACGATGTCTCGATCAACAGGCCATTCCTGCATTAGCACTGGGTGGTAACCTTTTGGATAGTAAAGCTTAGGATCAAGCTCAAGATCGCGAATTTCCTTCTGCTGGATATCGACACGTTGCTTTTTGGGCATTGGAACACGGAAGTCTGAACCATCACGCATATCAAACTGGGGAGCACGGCTGTTAGGGTGGTCAGGCAGGATACCTTCACGAACCCAGATTTTATCTGGGGTCACATTAACAACGATACCATCAGGAGCCCCGAAGTGGAATGGACCTTTCCAGTGCACACGCACCTCGGCAACCGTTTCTTCATTCAAATACGGGTCATACGCCATGTGAGTAGTCATGAACAAACGAGGCTTGATCTTGCTTGCGAGATAACCTGATGCATACGCTGGCGTATGATGGGTATCAACCGTGTAACGTGCCAGGAATGGAGGAACACCCTGCACGATTGAAGACACGCCGAATGTTTCAGTCTGAAGCTCGGTAACAAATATATCGCAACCTTTCGCATACTTGATATCAAGCTCGGTGGGACGACCATCCCCCGTCCACACGAAACACAGTGATTCCGTGTCGCTGATCTTCCAGTCCAAACGATAGCCGGATGCACCATCTTTAGCATGACTACGACGCCAGTGTATTATTTTTATGTTGTCTTTATCATAGATAATGCCGCCATCATCCTTGAAGTCAAATTCCACTACATCGATAGCATTGCCTGCCGGAAATACATCAAACGCATCGGTGTGCCATGCCAGCATGTTAAGCATGCCCTCTACCATAGCCTTGGTGCCATATTCAGGCGAAGCACCCGATGGACCGTAAACAGTCAGTGGCTTCTCCCAGCGGCCGTTCCAGCCACCAAACTCGTAGATGTAGGGAAGCGAACCAAAGTGGTCAACATGTAAGTGGGTGATGAATATCGTGTCCATTTCGTTAAGCGCGACACCCGCAGCGACATAGTTAGCGACTGAACCTTCGCCAATATCAAATATGAAGTTGGAACCGTTGCCCAATTCAACGTAGATGGAAGTATTCATCTGTGCCGGGCGAATCATCGGTGATGTTCCCATGAAGGTAATACGCATTTCATTGGGCAGTACATCCTCAGTACGAGGATACCAGTTGGCCGCAGACACCATGTGAGGCATAGGCTCGATACCATCGAACATCAGACCTTCTTTCCATAGGCTTTTACCGTTTTCCATGTCAGTCTTGACACCACCAGCCAGAACGGCGCGAATCTCATCAGGGTTGGAATATATCTTGCCTTTCTGTTTGCGCAGTTCTTTGATGTCAATGCTGTCATCGAAAGACCAATGCTCGTAGTTAGCACCACTGTGGCTGTGAGACATTGAATATCCTTCGAAAAGATCACTATTGGTCTTCTTTTCCGAAGGAACAGGAGGAGAAGAAGGAGCGGCACAAGCCGTCAGTGAAAATGCCATAACCGCAGTAATGATGTATAGTTTAATGAATTGCTTCATATAGTATTACCTCTCATCACTAGTGCCCTCTTATAATTAAAAAGGCACAACAAAAAATTATAATTTTTACCAATCACAGATAAGCCAAAGACAAACCAATCGGATAAACCTTTCAATTGATCCTGCTTATTTTGCCAAACTATAAAGTAGTCCCTCCATTAACCATTCAAATATTACGTACCCATCCGCCGGATTGATTGTTAATCTTTGTCGTATTAATGCGCATTCACTGTTGGGGTTCGCAAGCTCACCCCAACCTACCGGGCAAACTCATGCTAGCCATCGAGGAAGCAAAGAAGGAACGCCGTCTGTATCGGATTATTATTCACCAATGTAGTAAACATCCTGCTCAAATGGTGAATCATCAATCTCGCCAACCACAGAATTCTTGGTGCCTGGCATTATTTCAAACAATGGGTCAAACTGGATTAAAGTAGACTTAAGCTGCTCATAGGCTTTGCTGTTTCCTGAAAGTTTGGCTTTACCTGCCTTAATCTGAGCATCAAAGGTAGCTGTACCCATCATAACCATTTCAAGGTCACTACGTTTGATAGTAATTGTCAGATCGGGTTTATTAGCCGTATACCCCTTAATATTTGTCAGGGTTCCACCGCTCATTTCAACAATAAACTTCTCACCAACATCAGGAGTAATAAAATTAATTGTAAAATTCATGTCATCAGCTTTACTACTGTCAACTCGAATACCAACTGCATCAAGCCATTGATCAGTTGTCATTGCTTTCACTACATCAGGACCAGAGCTTTTAAAAGCTGCTCCTTCTTTAATCCCGGAGCGTAACTCATTTGCTGCTGCAAGATACACATTACGCATACTGGTGCTCTCATACTGGTAGCCAAGTTGTTCAAAAATATCTGCCAATAGATCTTTTGCTGGCTGATTTTCAGCTTGTGCCTGAACGAGCTTGTTGATGATCTCCATTGCATATCGGTATTTGCCCTGATCAAAAAGCTTTTGACCCTTAGTCATAATGACCTCGGAACCACCCATCATTTCTACATAAAGTGGTGCAGAGTCCTTTGGTGAAAGTGGTGCCAATGTGGCGGGATTAGCATCCCAATACCCAAGGTAGCGGTTTATCACTGCACGCGAATTATGAAATTCTGAACCATGATACTGGCGTACCACCCACTGTTTCTG
>QNEM01000303.1 GCA_003645215.1 Gammaproteobacteria bacterium | reverse complement strand
CTTCTCCCAGGCTGTAAAGGCCTTCACTGATCTGAAACTCCATCTCATTAATCGCTGCCCTGATCTCCAACCTCGATTCACTCAGGGTCTTCCCGTTTTCGGCTGTAAGTACCTCAGCGATCCCAGGCACCCGTTCCATCATCAGTGACAGCGCTTTCTTTACATATTCAGCCCTTTTGTGAACTGTCAGGGCACTCCAGTTTTGATAAGTCTTTTGGGCAGCATTGATGGCATTTTCAACATCAGCTAAGCCCGACCTGGGCCAGATTCCCGTGACCTGTTCAAGATTGGCCGGGTTCTTTTGTTGATAGGTCTCTTTTTCCAGGGAAGCAACCCACTTCCCGTCTATAAAGTTCTTGTTTGGTTTCATGTTCACATTAATAACCCAGTGTTACTCCTCCGTCAATATCCATGACAGAACCTGTGATGAATCCTGCATCATCGCTGGCAAGAAATGCTGCCAGGTGCCCGCACTCCTCAATGGTACCAATCCGTCCCAGCGGATGTTGTCCGTAGATATACTTTCTTGCCGCTGCCGGATCCTCCTGCTGGTTAAACCAATCCTCCACCAGGGGTGTCCGGATCCAGCCAGGGCAGATCACATTCACGCGGACACCATCTGGCGCAAAATCTATGGCCATATTTTTTGTCATCGCTATCTGGCCGCCTTTGGTGGATGAATAGGCTGCTGCGTTGGGTTGGCCCACCTGCCCCACCATACTGCTGATGTTAATGATGTTGCCTCTGGTTTTCTTTAAATAGGGAATGGTATACTTTGAGCATAAAAAAGTACTCCTGAGGTTTGTCTCCTGTATGAATTCCCACTCCTCTTCGGAGGTCTCAACGACATTCTTCGAGATGTGATAACCCACATTGTTTACCACTATATCGATTTTCCCGAAGGTTGCGACTGTTTTGTCGATCATCTCCCGGATCTCCTGGCTCTTCCGCACATCCGTTTTTACAAATAATGACCTTCCCTCTTCAGACCCCAGCTCCAGAGCCATCTTCAGGCCAGCGTCAACATTCCGGCCCACGATGACAACCATGGCTCCTTCCTGGTAGAAAATTCTTGCGATGCCTTCCCCGATGCCTTTGCTTGAACCGGTGACAATTGCTACTTTATCTTTCAGTCTCATAATGAATAATATTTAGTTTCGGTGATCAGAGGCCTTGGTGGCTTGTTTGTCATTTTGCATATCGCAGATCTGTTTCCACTTTGCAATAATACTATGTCAATATTAAACTTATAATACACAGAATTCCACTTTTTATATGACATATATCAATACTTTCTTTGCATCTTGGGAAATATGAAATAATATTATGCAAATTATTTACTGATATTAATGCTTTATGAACCCTGAGTTCTTAGACAGAAGTGCACTGCATAACAGATCTATTTCGGTGACCCGGTATTATAACAGGGAGCTGATAAGTACCTGGCATTATCATGAACAGGTGGAAATAGTAGGGATTATCAACAATACGGGCACCATATTCGTGGGCGATAGCATTGAAAAATACGAATCGGGTGATATTGTGATGATTGGCAAAAATTTGCCACATATGTGGCAAAATGATGTACACAATAACAGGATTGAAAATAATCATTTAGAATTAGAGGTTGTTACCATCCATTTGGGAAATATTTTTACAAACAATGATACACTGGTTTTTCCGGAATTATCGAGCCTGAAGAATCTGGTGGAATTGTCCGGGCAGGGCATTGCATTTTACAAAGCAGAAGGTGCACTCAAAAAAATAAAATCTCTTTACAAGCTAGATGTATTTCAACAGCTGTTGGCAGTAATTGACATTATGAATGATTTAGTGAGTCTTTCCCAATATGAATTATTATGCAGCATCGGTTTTGTGGAGAAAATCAATGAGCCAAAGGAAGACCGCCTTCAAAAAGTACACGACTATTTAATGAACAACTTCCACAATAAGGTGGACCTGATCAAAGCTTCTGAAAGAGCAAACATGAACCCCTCTTCCTTTAGCAGATATTTTAAACAAATGTACGGAAGAACGTTTTCACAATATGTGAATGAAATACGGCTGGGATATGCCTGCAAACTATTGTTAAAAGATCAATTTTCTGTTACCGAAGCATGTTTTGAGTCCGGTTTTAATAACATATCCAACTTCAACAAACAGTTTAAGAGGTACTACAAAATGTCCCCGAAGAAATATGTACAAAGGTTTAATTCGACTTTGGCTCACTAAAGTATTGTACTGGAAACGTGCCAGTAAAGCGGGAGCTTATGCAGCTGTGATTTTCTGCATTATTATCCCTATTATCAATTTGATATTGAAACGGGTTGTCGATGACAGGTCACAGATAAGGGCTCAGGATTTCGGACTGGGAGCCATTATTCTGGCGATTCTTGTTTTTATGCTTCTTTCTCTGGTTTTTCCTGATAAAAAGAAAAAAAAGGAGGCATTGGTATGATGAATCTATGGAATGAACTGAATAAAGAGCCCGATGAGATCCACGATAAGCAGGTAAGCCAGAGTACTGAAAATTGAACAACATACCTATGAACTCGAGAGAGCGAACAAGATTAGTCCTGAACTACCACCAACCGGACTGGCCACCTTTGCTGTTGTGGATGGTTCCTGAGATTCTTGCGCGTTTAAAGAAACACTTTGATGTGGATACCGAAGAAGATATCCACGATAAGCTGGATATTGATACTCGCAGGATATCACTTGATTATATCGGCCCTGGGACTGGAGCAAGGTGTGATCATGAAAATCGTGGTATCTTCCCTGGATGAAGGCAGAAGAATCCTTAACTCATATAGGAGAGATGAAGATTAATTGACCGGTTCAAGTAATTGTAGCTCTTATTTCACGAATTGCATATTTTCAAGTATATTTGAAAATTAATTAGATTTTGAAATATATTCAAACATGTTTGAAAATATGACGGAACGAGTTTTTGAGAAAATAAGAAAATACAATGTTTGGGATGGACAGCCTTTAACTATAGGGTATGAAAGAAACGACTACCTT
>QNEM01000302.1 GCA_003645215.1 Gammaproteobacteria bacterium | reverse complement strand
GCGCGATAAGGGCGCAAGCGGCGACCGGTTGCGGCAGCCCGAACATTGTCAGACAACACCGGACCCTGACGCACCGCAAATACACCTGATTTAGGCCTTGGATCGATCAGTGATGCAACATCGCCTGCAGCAAATATACCTTTGTGCGACAGGGATTGCAGATTGTCATCCACTTTGATAAAGCCTGCATCATCGACTGCCAGACCCGCTTTAGCGGGCCAATCGGGTGCGGAGGCAGTGGTCACCCAGATGACCGCCTCTGACTGCATGAACTCACCATCTTGCAGGATTACCCTGTCTGATTTTACCTCGGTGACTTCGGTTGCGGTCTTGATGGTAATATTGCGTTCAGCAAAGATTCGTTCAAAGCGTTTACGCACGCCATCATTATGCATAAACATGATGCTTTCACTTCTTGCCAGCAGAGTATAGTGCAGACGTGTTGGATCCTGCCCGGCATCTTTTAGCACTTTCAGCAATCGATGCTGAGTGGACAGAGCCAGTTCGACTCCGCCTGCACCGCCGCCGACTACTACTATGCGAAATATTCCCGTAGTCGATTTAATGCGTTCAATCAAACGCTCCCATTTCTGTAAAAAGATATCGATGGGTTTTGCCGCAAGCGCGAATTCGTCCACGCCAGGAACTTCAATGCTATTGGGTCGGGAACCGGTATTTATGGACAGCAGGTCATAGGATATAGGGGGTCGTCCGGGGGCATGAATTTTTTTATTTTTAATATCCAGCTTGTCCACTTCAGCATGATAAAGTCTTGCCCCGGCAAAGCGGGCCAATGGCCCCAGATCGATATGGCAATCATCATAGTCATAATGACCTGCTATGTATCCGGGCAACATGCCGGAATAAGGTGTATGGATGTCTCGTGTTATCAGGGTGATGCGTAGTCCTGGAACCGGTTTCATACCCTGACGTTTTAATATGGTTACATGGGCGTGGCCGCCACCGATCAGGACCAGATCCTTAACAACGGGCGATTGAGTGTGCATTATAATTTCCTGTGTTGATTGAGTTGTGCACGAAACAGGTGGACACTGAATAGTTCATCCGCATCGACCCACAAATCAAGTGAGTAGAACCCGACACGCTGCGTCAGCCTGAGCCATGACTATATTATGTTAAACAAATATTTCCATCAATTTATTCCAAAATAGTTTTTAAGCAGTATCGAATGTAAGATGGAAATAAGGCACTGCTAATAATTTAAACAGAGGTTTTTTAAACCACTGCTGTATCTGTTTTGTATGGTATTTTGGGCAACTGAAATTTTACAGGAATGAAGTGCATTGATGAACTGTATACCCGCTATCTTTAAAAATGCGTTGCTGCATTGCCAAATATAACTGGTATATACCTTGCCTGCAAGCGTGCTTTTATCAAGTTGCCCTATGTTTGCAAGTGTTTGCAAGTATTTCTTCAGCGAGAATATGGTGCTTATGCTGGTTCCCTTACCTTGCTAATGAGGATCAGATAAAATATTCCCGTATGGCTGATTCGATTTTTCTACTGGGTATAACAAAAGGTTTTCTGGTAATTGTAATTTCAACTTTATCTTTAGATAAGACAACATACTCACCTTTGACCTTACCAGAAAATCCCCCTTTATCCGTATTGCCCTTGAATTTTCCACCATTTTTAACAATAGCTTTTTCTACTTTCTTGAGGGTAGAAGAAAGGTCATTATTAATAGATACCTTGAATGTATGTGCCACACGCATATTGCCTTATTTATTTTGCCATTACACTAAAAACAGCCAGGCTTAAATCTTATCCCAGTAGTTTTCAGGCATTTCCTGACACATTTTCAGACAGCCATTGGCACCACAAAATTCAACATCCTGAATACAGCTTGCCTTGCCGCCGCCATAACTGTCCAGGCTTTTTTCTATTGCTTTATCAATACCCATCAGACGAGAGCCACCACCAGCCACAATAATATTATGGCGTAAAGTCTCCTGAAAATCAGGATCAAAATCAGCTACCAGCGATTGCACTGCCTGACCAATGGCATCTGATAACTGCAGACAACTCTTGTGGAGTATTTCAGTAATATCATATGAACCTGGCTGCCCTTTTTTGGTCAGGCTAACAATAGCAGGGTCACTATTATTGGAAACATAACCATGCTTTTCTTTCATTACCTTGATAATTTGGGGAGTTAACTGTACGTCAGGGTATTGTTGATGGATCGCATCGGTAATCGTCTGATCCAGAAAATTACCTGCCTCGGTTAGTGAACGCTGATCATCCTCACCAGGTATTGAACCCGACATACGACACAAATCAGTGGTTCCTGCACCAATATCGACAATCAGGCATTCATCAAAACGGTCAATACCATAAGCAACGGCGAAAGGTTCGCTGACAACTAATATTTTGTCGATAAAATCTTTAGTAATACTAAGAATGGTTTTCTTATCCTGCACGCTTGCCAAGGCTGGCACACCAATAGTGGCATAGACCTTATCGTCCTTCTCCAATCCGGGCAATGTTTGCTGGATCAAGTCTTTCAAGATCAACTGTGTCGCTTCTTTTGAAACCTCGTCATCACGAACAACCCCATCAGCCAGTGGCCAGAAAAGATTCAGTGAAAGACGGTTTTTTAAGGCTTCCTCACCCAGCAAATGATCTTTATTCAATCGCCTTTGTGAAATAACATCTTTGGGATAGCCCACACAGGTTTTTGTAGAAAACCGTTTACCTGTTGAAGTAACAATAGAAGATTGACTGGTACCCAGGTCAATCCCAATATGATAAATAGTTGAAGTTGTCATATTTGTATCAATACCACCTTAGAAATATAATTAATTAAAAGCCCTTAGCCAAAAGAAAATACCTAAGAAATCGATTGCCGCAGCTGGATATTATCTTCAATCAGATATTCAAATAGCCCTGTTTTCCCAGAACTATTGTCACTTTTTTGGCTAGTTTTTTGGCTAGTTTGTTGTGCCGCAGCAGAAGAGGTGTTTACTGTCTGCCTGGATTTATCAGATTCGGCCTTATTGTTTGC
>QNEM01000301.1 GCA_003645215.1 Gammaproteobacteria bacterium | reverse complement strand
GCTACCAGGCTGCGCTACACCCCGATGTAAAAATAATCTCTCGAAAAGAATACGAATTGAAAAGCAAAGACCTGACCATTAACTGGTGAAATATTTCTAAATCTATCTTCTCAGAATATCTAATACTTCTTCCAGTTCAACGCGAAGCTGTCTCACTATCTGCTGACTTTGACTAGAGTCGTCTTTGGCATCATCGCCAGTCAAACGCTGGCGTGCACCACCAATCGTGAAGCCTTGCTCATACAGCAAGCTCCTTATTTGCCTGATGAGGATAACATCATGTCTTTGGTAATATCGCCTGTTGCCACGTCTTTTCAGAGGTTTCAACTGGGGAAATTCCTGCTCCCAATACCTCAGTACATGTGGCTTTACCGCACACAACTCGCTTACCTCACCTATGGTGAAATAACGTTTACCCGGAATTGCAGGTAATTCTTTGTTATTGGACGCTTCCAGCATATGCCTCTACCCGTGACTTAAGTTTTTGTCCTGGACGAAATGTGACTACACGTCGTGCACTAATGGGAATTTCTTCCCCCGTTTTAGGGTTTCGCCCTGGACGTTGATTTTTTTGTCGTAAATCGAAATTTCCAAACCCGGAAAGTTTAACCTGGCTACCAGATTCAAGCGCGCCACGAACCTCTTCAAAAAACATCTCAACCAGTTCTTTGGCTTCTCTCTTGTTCAGGCCAAGCTCATCATACAAGCGCTCTGCCATATCCGCTTTTGTCAGTGCCATTCTTTCATTCTCTGAGTGATGCTCCAAATTCTTTACGGAGGCCTTCCAGAATACTCCCCACCGCTGACTCTACTTCATCATCTGTAAGAGTGCTAGAAGTTCGCTGAAAGGTCAAGCCTAAAGCAAGACTTTTTTTCCCTAAATCAATAGCTTCCCCGCGATATACATCAAACAACTCTAGGTTATATAGCACATCAGGCGTAGTTTTTCCTATTAAATCCATGATTTCAGCAATAGAAGTCTCTTCTGCAACCATTATCGAAATATCACGCTGAACCGACGGAAATTTCGATATCTTCTGATATTTTGCCGTTATATGCTTCGAAATGTTCTCAAGTTCTATTTCAAAGACAAAAGCCTCTTTTGTTAGTCCTAATTTTTTTTGTACCGAAGGATGCAAGGCGCCAATAAAGCCAAGCTCTTGATTATCATGGACTATTTTAGCAGATTGGCCTGGATGCAATGCAGAATGATGAATTGGACTAAAATTCACATCAATTTTGTAGCCATTCAGCTCAAAAAGCGCCTCAATATCCTTCTTCAAATCAAATAAATCACATGATCTATCTTTTATATCCCATTGGTTTTCATTAATATTTCCAGTAATAATGCCTGCAATGGCGGGGGTTTGGCTTAATTTTTTGTCATTTTTGAAGATTAATCCAGTTTCAAACAATCGAATCCTTGCCTGCTGCCGCTTCTGGTTATAGAGCAATGCACCCACCAGACCAGGCAATAAGCTGGTTCTCATCACTGATAATTCAGAGGCAATCGGGTTAGCCAGTGGCAATGCTTCAATACCGGGGTTTAGAATTTCCAGTGTTTTAGCATCCACAAAACTATAGGTGATGGCTTCTTGATAGCCCCTGTCTACCAATAACTGGCGCATCTTCTTGATGTGGACCTGTAATTCATTGTCCTTATGCATCTGTAAATGCGCCAGAGGTAATTGTCTTTTGATATTGTTATAGCCATAAATGCGGGCGATTTCTTCAATCAGATCCGCTTCTATTTCGATATCGAAACGAAATGATGGTGCCGTCACCAACCAGCCTTCATCATTGACTTCTATCTGCATGCCCAGACGAGAGAATATCCCCAGAATATCTTCATCGGCCAGGCTAATACCCAATAAACGCTCAATCTGACCACGTCTTAAACTGACCTGTTTTAATTCTGGTAGATCATCGCCTGATAGCTTCTCAATAACCGGGCCGGGCCTGCCACCACACAGATCAATAATTAACTTAGCTGCCCTGTCGATGGCCTGTTTCTGAATTTCAAAATCGACACCACGCTCGAAGCGATGTGATGACTCTGTGTGCAAACCGTATTTTCTTGCCTTACCCAAAATTGCGTGGGGATCAAAAAAGGCACTTTCCAGAAATATATTATTTGTCTTCGCTACCACTGCACTTGCCTGACCACCCATGATCCCTGCCATAGCCAGAGCACCAGTATCATCAGCAATAGTTAAAGTATCAGCAGTCAGTTCACATTCCTGTCCATCCAGTAACTCAAGTTTTTCACCTGCGCCTGCATATTTAACACAGATGCTGCCCTGTAATTTGTCATTATCAAAAGCATGCAGGGGTTGTCCAACTTCTAGCATGACAAAATTGGTAATATCTACAACAGGATTAATACTTCTCAGGCCGCAACGACGTAATTTTTCTGTTAACCAAAGTGGTGTCGGCTTCGAGACATCGACTTCTTCTATGACTTGGCCAACATATCTTGGGCATGCAGCTGCTTCGTTGATAACTACTTCCCTGCTTTGCTCACTCTTTTGTTCAGGGGCTTTTGATTGTTGAGGTTTAAATTCACTGTCATTGATCACAGCCAATTCTCGCGCCACACCGGAAATACTAAGACAGTCTCCTCGATTAGGTGTTAATGATAATTCAATTATTTGATCATCAAGTGACAGGACATCTCTCAATTCTTCGCCCAAGGCCAGATTATCAGGCAACTCCATCAGGCCATCAGATTCTTCGGCCAGACCCAGTTCCTGTGCCGAACAGAGCATACCTTCAGATAAAACCCCTTTTAACTCACTGGCTTTAATCGTGATATCTCCAGGTAACTCGGCACCAACCGGTGCCAGGGCAACATAGAGTCCAGCACGTACGTTAGCCGCACCACAAACAATCTTCAGGCTTTTACCTGTTCCTGTAGCGACCTGACATATCTTCAACTTATCTGCATCAGGGTGTTTTTCTACTGACTCTACTTTGGCGGTTATCACACCTGAAAATTCAGCAGCGGCGGGCTCAATGCCTTCAACTTCCAG
>QNEM01000300.1 GCA_003645215.1 Gammaproteobacteria bacterium | reverse complement strand
TTATCCAGATACTGACTGATTTTATCTGCTTAATCAGATGCTGTCAGATCAAAGACCTAATGGTGTTTTTTGCGTCAGCCTCGTTTCAGTTAATGTCTGCTTAATAAGGTATTTAACAGGCTTGAAGTTATTACTTAATCTTAGCACTACCTTCCTGAGTAATTTTGCTGGCACCGCGTCATTGGTGAATAAATTTACTATTCCATTAGTGCCATGATAAAGCGGCCTGGTAATGCGTGTGTGCTTTGCCTGATAATTTTTCAATACTTCTGAGCCACCAATATCATCTCTCTGTTTTATAGCCTGTTTAATATCATTTGCAAGTTGATGCTGGCCCCGAAGTCCTAAATTGTAACCATGAGCCGTCACCGGATGCATACCAACCGCCGCATCACCGATCAAGGCATAGCGGGTGGTTACGAATTTTCTGGCATGTACAGCCACCAGAGGATAGGGATGTCGCTCGCTTACCAATTCCATTTTCCCCAGACGATTTTCAAACCGTTGTTGGATATCCATATTGAATTGCTCGTCAGGTAACTGTAGTAACTGTTCTGTTACATCCGTAGGAGCCGTAATAACTATAGAAGACTGGTTCCCTGACAATGGCAGGACAGCCAGGGTTCTTCCATAGCTAAAACATTCATGGGCAATATTCAGATGTGGTTTTTCATGGCTCATTCGGCAAACAGTTACAGTCCGTCCAAAGTCATGCATTGAGGCAGCTATCCCCATCATCCGTCTTGTTTCTGAAAACCGTGAGTCAGCTGCAACAACAAGAGATGATTCCATTGTTTGACCATTCGACAATCGGACAGAAGCCCTTGTACTATTTGTATCAAGACCTGTCACTGACACATTAGAGATGATTTCAACATTTTCAATCGTACTGACTTCATCGTAGAGCGCTTTGCGGATCACATTATTGGATACCAGATATCCCAGTGCTTCGATATCATCTTCTGTGCTGTCAAAATCAAGAAAATATGGCGACGCCCCATCAAGAACTCTGGCTTGTTTTATAGGGGAAATGTCACTGTTTTGTATCCGCGACCAGATACCAAGACCCTGCAGAAGTTTCACAGACAAATTTGTCAGCGCAATGTCCCGACCATCAAAAGCCGGAGCTTTGAGCTGCTCTAGCGGTGACCGCTCTATCATCGTGACCTTCAATCCTGTATCGACCAGTGAACGAGCAAATGCAAGACCAGCCGGCCCTGCTCCAATAATGATAATATCCTGTTTCATTTTAATGACCCCCTCACCGGGCAACTACGCCACTGTTTGTAGAATAAATTACACCCTGAATGAAGTATCTGTTCTGGCTGTACTTACCTGATTCGGTGGATAAGTTTCCCACTTATCATCATAGTATTGTTGCCTCAAATCACCATCGGACGCCTTGTTAAAGGTCAGGTAGATATTACGGCGCTGGCTGTCACTGGTATTGGCAGGCGAACCATGCGGAACATAGCTGTCGAAGAAAACAACATCACCAGGTTGTGCTTCCAGCAACATATATTCATCTTCAGGTTGATAAGGAGGATCATCCATTGTTAATGGCGTCCACTCTTCAGACATCAGGCTCTTGTCGTAATTACCTGAACACATAAAACTTATGGCAGCATTATCTTTCCTGTTTTCATCAACTACGATGGCCATTGAAATATAAAAGTCAGTATAGGCATTCCAGCCCGCCGCCTGATCCTGATGCAATTTATCAGGCCGACAGCCCGGTAGTTTGTAGTTGGCCTTTTCCTTGAACAAAACAGGAGCCTCACCAAAAAGATCTTCCAGGGAAGACATGGTTCTTTCATTTAACAGAATATCTGTTATTTCCGGATTGTGTTCGCCAAGCAGATATTCAGCTCTTACCAGCAAATCTTCATCAGAAATAGGGCTCTTCTCGTAATATTTAGCTTCAGCACTATCGTCTGGTGCCTTCTGACTTAATTCATCAAGCCAGCTCGAAAGCTGTTCGACCACTTCAGTATCAAAAAAACCTTTTAATACGATGAAACCACGGTCATGAAAATCTTTTATCTGCTCTTGTGACAATGTCGACATGCTTGCTCCTGATAACTCGTTCTGATAATCGGAGCATTATCTATGAAATAACGTTCAGCTTATTTGATCAAAATCAAGAAAGGTGGATGTGTGTCCTTTTCTATTAACAATTCGTTATAAACGAAAAGAACAGGAAGGCATTGTCTCGCCTCTATACTCAGTCTTCAAATAATTCCAGCTCTATTACTAATTGGCCTTTATCAAGTGCCTTTTTTTCAGTAGTTTCTTCACGAATAGATTTAACCAATCCAACTCCAGGCGCATACCAGCTGGTTTCTTTAACCCGGACGATTGTCCGTCCAATATAATTTCCTGCATCGATAAACTCTGCTCCCTTCTTGGTGAGCTTAATACAATGATGAAATTTACCTGCTGGTACAGAAACAGTATCATCAGTTGAATCAATCGATATTTCTAATGGTATTTGAACTACTATCTTAAAGTTAGTTATTTGCGGGGGACCTGTCTTGACCAGTAATTTAGTTAGCGTGATATCCTGCCATTGGCTGCCATTTTTCAAAGGATAGCTAAATATTAAATGTTCATCTTCGTGAAATTCACGTTCAATGCCTGACTGTATTTCCTTTCCTATATAAGACAAACCTTCTTCAGTATCTCGATAATAAAGTAATGTACCATCAACCGATTGACGCACTGCGACGGTTTCCTTATTGACAATCTTTTCTGGAAGGCTAGTGTAAATATATTTCTGCTGTCGCACGCCATCGCGTGTAGTTTTGGTAACTTGATAGCGCCATGTCAGGCCTTCCTCTAAAGGAAAATAATTAGTGTTTGATTCGATTGAACACGATGCTAATTGTAACGAAGTGATAATTAAACAGCTTACATATCTAATATTCATTTTTTGGTTTACGTGTCCAATGAGCAGCCAACAATGAGCCAGTAATATTATGCCAGATACTAAAAAATGCAGCAGGCAATGCTGTTATTGCAGTAAAATATTTTGTTGCCAGGGCAACACCCAAACCTGAATTTTGCAT
>QNEM01000299.1 GCA_003645215.1 Gammaproteobacteria bacterium | reverse complement strand
GTGATGGCTGCGGTAAGCATTGGTGTTTCCAACGTAAGAAGTGCCGGGAACCAATGGCTCGAATGTATTTCTGCAATCGGTCAATCCATTGATCGATAAAGCACCCATGGTTGTTCCATGGTAGGCGAGGTTGCGGGAAATCACTTTATAGCGCCTGGGCTCACCTATCTCGGCGTAGTACTGCCGGATCAATTTCCACGCTGATTCCACTGCTTCTGAGCCACCGGATGTGAAGAAAATCCGGTTCAGGTCGCCCGGTGCAAGCTCAGCGAGTTTAGCCGCCAGCTTAATGGCTGGTGGATGAGCGTTATTCCAGATGGGAAAGAAAGCGAGTTTTTCACCCTGCTTTGCCATCGCATCGGTAATTTCAGATCGTCCATGTCCAAGCTGGGAAGCAAACAGGCCTGACAGACCATCAAGGTATTTATTACCATTTACATCATAGACATAACATCCTTCGCCATGACTCATGATGGGGATGTCATTATCCTGAAAATAGCCCATATCCGTGAAATGCATCCACAGATGTTTACGTGCGAGTTCTTGCAGTTCGTCGTTGGTCATGCCACTAATCCTTTTAATAAGCGATTAATGATATTGCAAATCCCTGCCTGATGCTTGTGCCCCGATAGGGTGATAGATATCAGGTCTTGCTGAGGATGTTTTCAATGACCTGTTCTGCACCTATAAGCGGCAAAATTCTTATCAGTACTTCTTCCATGACGCCTTTCTCGGCTTTTGTTATTTTTTTAACTTTTCGGTTTTTCCAAGATAAAGTTTGAATCAAACTTGCAGCGACAACCGAGGGTTGATCCAGGTTCTTAACTTTCACTTCGGTTGTACCTCCCCGGATACTGGTACTGACCGGACAACAAATCAGCAAGCCGGTCTGTTGATTGTATACCCTGGAAGACAACACCAGAGCGGGACGGTATTTTCCAATCTCTTTGCCCTTTTTGGGTTCGAAATCCAACCAGACAATATCATTTCTTTCTGGTATGTAAATCTCAGTCAAGTCTCAATTTCCGTATCAGATGGAAGAGCAAGTTCGTCGGCATGGGCGGTTTCCGGTGTTAATTCCTTAAGCAGGAACGCTTCACTGAAAGGTAGACCAGGGTGCTTTCCAGCTTGTTCTGGTACAGCTTCTATAATGATTTTATTGTCCTTTACATCTATCGTGATAACACTGCTGATTTCCAGGTGGGTTGCAGCCAGAAGCTTGCTTGGCAAGCGAACGGCGGCACTATTACCCCAGCGTTTAATTTCTGATTGCATAAATATTTCCAGTCAATGTATCTACATTTGTAGATACATTAGCATGGTAGCGCTTGATGTCAATATTCGAGCAGATATATACCAGGCACTTTGTATTTAGTGAAGCCAGGGGCTTTTTCGATTGGAATTAGTTTAGACCAAACTTCTTTTAGTCGATATGGCGATTTACCTAAGATCTTGTAGGATAATGCAATTAGTTATGCCCGTACAAAGGCATTAAAGCGCATTTCCTGCCCGATGGTGGTTTCAGGTCCATGCCCGGTGATCACCGTGGCGGACTCGTCCAGTTTGTAGATGCGCTGCTGGATCGATTTAACCAAAAGCCCGGCATCACCGCCTTCGAAATCTGTTCGCCCGATTGAGCCCTGGAAGAGGGTGTCGCCAGCGATCAGCAGTCTGGAATCCTCAAAATAGAAACTGGTGGAACCCGGGGTATGGCCGGGGGTGTGGATACAACTGCCGCCACACTCAAGTTCCTGCTCATCTTCAATCCAGTGATCAGGGTCGGGTACCGGCGTATACGGCACACCGAACATCCGGCACTGCATTTCCACCGTATCCCAGAGGAACATGTCCGAGCGATGTACCCAGATTGGCGCAGCTGTCCGGGACTGAATTTCGCCGGCGGCAAGAATGTGGTCCAGGTGTGCGTGGGTGTGGATGATGCCGATGATTTTCAGGCCCATGGATTCGACCGTGGCCATGATGCGGCTCGCATCGCCACCCGGATCAAAAACATAACCAACACCGGTCTCGGTATCACCAATGATGGTGCAATTACATTGCAGCGGGCCTACGGGAAATGTCTTACGGACGATATTCATAACTTTCCCAATGTTATCCCAATCTCATTTGTCAGACACCTATGGCTTTCAGCCATGACTATCTCATTGCGCTATGTTAAGTAGCGTTATTGTATATATTTAAATTACTAATTAATGGGTTAATTAGGCCCATTATCAAGCCTCACTATCTGTCAAGATTAAATCGTTAATAATCCCTCTAATGGTGATTACGGGCCTGGTAATGCTTAAATATAATGTTTGTAATGCATTATGCTGGAACTGGAACGATTGTAGACAAAATTACTGGAGGCTATTTTAATAGAATAAAAACAATAGGATATAAACCTTTCTGTTGAAGAGGATTTTGCGGAGTAAGTAATTATTTGTCATTAATGGGATTAATTTACATTTTTAATTGAAAGTAGGATGTTAAAAATATATTATCTGCTCTGATTGATGGGACTTATTATTCAATCGCTCTTACGATAATGGTAATTAATTAGCCTTTGCGAATTCCGGAGAGAATCTCATGAGACGCGGCACCATAATTTTTCTAACTTGTTTTTCTACATTATTTCTCGCTAGTAGTTTCAATGTCTTTGCACAGACAGACGACGATGCAATGGAGGGATTGCTGGAGGAGGTTATTGTTACCGCCCAGCGTCGTGAACAATCAACCATGGATGTTCCAATCAGCGTGATGGTATTCAGTGCAGAAACCATTGAGCAAAATAACATGAAGGGCGCAGCTGACTACCTGTTAATGACACCTAACGTCAATTTCAGGGAAGACGGGCGAGGCGGTCACGGTAGTATCAATATCTCCATTCGCGGTATTTCTGACCTGTCAGGCGGTGAGCGGGTGCAGGCAACTCAGGCGATGGGTTTTTACTGGGATGAATTCAGTGTGGCGACCATCGCAAGCGGTACTGCCAACCCACCAATTTATGATGTTGAAGCAATTGAGGTCTTACGCGGCCCGCAGGGCACATACTTTGGCCGTAATGCTGAAGG
>QNEM01000298.1 GCA_003645215.1 Gammaproteobacteria bacterium | reverse complement strand
TTCTTAAAGGCATGTACCTGCTCAAGCCAGGTGGCAAGAAAAAACTCAAGGTAAAACTGCTGGGTTCAGGAACAATTCTGCGCGAAGTCATCGCCGCAGCAGAACTACTTCAGAAAGATTTCGGTGTGGCCTCTGATATCTGGAGTGTGACCAGCTTCAATGAGTTACGCAGGGACGGACTGGATGTACAACGATGGAATATGCTGCATCCAGAAAAGAAACATAAGACATCTTATGTTACCTCTTCTCTGCTTGGCGCTGATTGCCCGGTGATTGCATCAACAGATTATATGAAAGTACATGCCGATCAGATAAGAGAGTTCGTGCCAGGTCGATATGTTGTATTAGGTACGGATGGCTACGGTCGTAGTGATACCCGAGACAAATTGAGAAAATTCTTTGAAGTAGATCGTTATTATGTGACCGTAGCTGCATTAAAAGCACTGGCTGATGATGAATTGATTCCCGTTGCAAAAGTATCTGAGGCCATTAAGAAATACGGCATCGATCCAGAGAAACCAAACCCTGTAACGGTTTAAGCATAATAATAATTATGGCTAATCCCAAAGAAATATTACTGCCTGACATTGGAGACTTTGATGCGGTTGATGTTATTGAGGTGCCGGTCAAGGTCGGCGATAGCATTAATGTAGAAGACACTATCGTTACGCTGGAAAGTGACAAGGCAACAATGGATATCCCTTCACCTGCGTCGGGTGTAGTGACGAAGATGTTGGTTAACGTTGGAGATTCTATCGCCCAGGGGGCACCACTCCTGTTAATGGATGAGTCTGAAGCAGATACTTCAGCAGCAGAAAAAACTGATGCAGAAACTCAAACTGAAGCTGCTAAAGAAACTTCAGAAACATCAGATATTTCAAAACTGGCAACACTTGCAGAACCCGTACCCACGTCTGCACCCCAGACAACACACAGGCCAGCTCCTGCTGTAATGGAAACTTCACAAGTTGTCGGAGGCAGCCGTTCAGAGAAAGCCCATGCCAGTCCTGCAGTACGACGTTTCGCCAGAGAACTCGGTGTTGATCTTGGTCTGGTTTATGGCAAAGGACCGAAAGGACGTATCCTCAAAGAAGATGTCATGGCCTTCACTAAAAGCATGTTGTCTGGAAATAAATTAGGTGATAGAGGTAGCTTTGGCTTTCCTGAGATTCCGCCGGTGGATTTTTCCAAATTTGGACAGACCGAGATGCAGCCTCTGAGTCGACTGAAACGACTTGGTGGTCAGGCCTTACATCGTAGCTGGATCACCGTTCCGCATGTCACACAATTTAATGAAGCTGACATTTCTGATCTTGAAGAATTCAGAAAATCAAAACTTGATGCGGCAAAGGCCGAAGGCATTAAACTTACTTTGGTGACCTTCCTGGTAAAAGCTGTGGTTGTCGCCCTGCAGAAATTTCCAGAGTTTAATTCTTCCATCACTTCAGATGGTGAAAACCTGGTGATAAAAAAATATTTTCATATCGGTGTCGCAGTCAATACTAAAAATGGACTTGTTGTTCCCGTCATTAAAGACGCTGACAAGAAAGGTTTATTTGAAATCGCAGACGAAATCAGCCAGTTAAGCAGCAAGGCACAGGAAGGCAAGATAAGTCCTGCTGACATGCGGGGAGGGTGTTTTACCATATCAAGTCTTGGTGGCATCGGTGGCACGGCATTTACACCCATTGTTAACGCACCTGAGGTCGCTATCCTCGGTGTCTCTCGATCCACCATGAAGCCTGTCTACGAAAATGGCGAGTTTGTTCCGCGTTTGATAATGCCTTATGCGCTGTCATATGATCATCGTGTAATTGATGGTGTTGCTGCTGCTAAATTTACGCAATTTCTCAGCACCATCCTGACTGACATCCGCCATATTTTGCTTTGATACAAAGCAAAATAACGTGAAGAGTGAAACGTGAAAGGTAGAAAGTAATCTTGTCAAAAGAAATAGAAATTCTGGTTCCTGATATTGGTGACTTCGAAGCCGTAGAGGTGATTGAAGTCCCGGTCAATGATGGCGATAAGATTCAGAAGGAAGACACACTGATCACACTGGAGAGTGACAAGGCCACAATAGATATCCCTTCACCATATAGTGGCACGATTAAAAGTGTTTCCACCAAAATTGGTGACAAGGTTTCACAGGGTGAATTGATATTGACCATGGAAGGTGAAGGAAAACAAGACGGTAATCAGGACTCAGAACAGAAACCAGAAGCCGAAACAGTTACGGAAGATACAAACACAGCTGAAGCTACACCTGCCGTCAATGAAGAACCTCAAGCAATTAATACCAATATCGAAAAAGGTGATCTGCATTGTGAAGTTGTGGTGCTTGGTGGCGGGCCCGGTGGCTACACCGCAGCGTTTCGTGCTGCCGATCTTGGAAAACAAACCATACTCGTTGAACGTTATGAAACACTGGGTGGTGTCTGTCTCAATGTCGGCTGTATCCCTTCCAAGGCACTGTTACACATTGCCAAAGTAATTTCTGAAGTTGATGAGCTAAAAGAACAAGGAATTGATCTTGGAACATCGAATGTCAATATAAAATCTGTCCGCGAGTTTGCAGTCAACGTTGTTAATAAACTCACCACTGGCCTGAAGGCGATGGCCAAACAACGCAAGGTTGAAGTTGTGCATGGTACAGGTAAATTTACCTCTGCAAATATGATTGAGGTCGAAGGCGCAGATGGTAAAACAACTATTTCCTTTGAACATGCCATCATCGCCGCGGGCTCTCAACCCGCCAGGATTCCTTCTTTCCCGGACGACCCACGAATCATGGATTCCACAGGGGCATTATTACTTGATGACATCCCCGAAAGATTGTTAGTCATTGGTGGTGGTGTGATTGGCCTGGAGATGGCCACAGTATACGAGGCACTAGGTTCGAAGATTACCGTTGTTGAAATGCTGGATGCATTAATACCCGGTTGTGATAAAGACATTATCCGTCCTTTACAAAGGCGTATTACAAAACGCTATGAAAATATTTATCTGGGTACCGCAGTCACAGAGATTAAGGCATTAAAAAAGCATCTTAATGTTTCTTTTGATGGCAAGAAGGCACCGAA
>QNEM01000297.1 GCA_003645215.1 Gammaproteobacteria bacterium | reverse complement strand
GATATAGTTGTTCACGATATATCGCAAGTTGAAATGCTTGAACAAAGTCAGCTAAGTAAGCCGATTGATGTCTGGTTAAAAATAGATACAGGCATGCATCGCCTGGGATTTTTGCCGGAGCTGGTAAACGATGTGATCTCACGTTTGCAACAAACAAACAGTGTCAAAGATATTCGCTTGATGACGCATCTTGCCAGTGCTAATGAACCTGACAACCCCATGACCCTTGAGCAAATTCAATGTTTCAATCAAGTTGTTGAAGATAGGAACATGGAAAAAACCATTGCAAACTCCGCTGGCATTATGGCTTTTCCCGATGCCCATGTTGACTGGGTACGACCAGGGATTATGCTTTATGGTGTTTCTCCATTTAGTGATAGTCAGGGCCCGCAACAAGAACTGAAGCCAGTGATGACATTGCAGTCAAGATTAATCACCGTCAAGAAACTTAAAGCGGGAGAGCCTGTGGGTTATGGTGCGACCTGGCGCTGTCCGGAAGATATGTTTGTGGGTGTCGTTGCAGCTGGCTATGGTGATGGCTACCCACGGCATGCAAAATCAGGCACGCCCGTGCTCGTGAATGGTAAAAGAGCTGAACTTATTGGCCGTGCATCTATGGACATGCTGACAGTAGATTTACGTTCCCAGGCACAGGCCAAAACAGGTGATCCAGTGGTACTTTGGGGTGAGGGATTACCTGTTGAAGAAATTGCTAACCATGCAGACACAATTCCATACGAAGTTTTATGTGGGGTACATAAACGACTAGAGTTCAGTTATGGCGAAGGCTAAAGTTCAATATCAATGCACTGACTGTGGCGCGACCTTGCCTAAATGGGCAGGTCAGTGTGGCAAATGCCATGCATGGAATACGATGACGGAAACCGTTATTGAAGCAACATCGAACGTAAAATCATTAAGGAACAGAGACCATATTGCGGTCCCCTCTGAAGTATGTTTTCTTGATACGGTCGATGCTGAGGTATCGTTCAGGCTAAGTACCGGTATGGTCGAGCTTGACCGTGCAGTAGGTGGTGGTTTGGCCACTGGATCAGTCACATTAATCGGTGGTGATCCCGGTATCGGAAAATCTACATTATTAATCCAGATGCTTTCTGTACTGGGCAGTGAAGGTGGCGTAAAAACACTTTATGTTTCTGGTGAAGAGTCTGCACAACAAATCAGTCTTCGTGGTCATCGCCTGGATCTCGTCCTCGAAAAAATTAAATTACTGACAGAAAATAATCTGGAAAGAATTTTATCTGTTGCCAGTACCGAGCGGCCTGAAGTAATAGTGATAGATTCTATCCAGACGGTATATACAGAGATATTACAGTCCGCTCCCGGTTCAGTGGCGCAGGTCAGGGAGTCCGCCGCGCAATTGGTGCGTTATGCAAAACAAACAAACACAACTGTATTGCTGGCAGGTCACGTGACAAAAGATGGTGCCCTGGCAGGCCCCAGGGTACTGGAACATATGGTCGATACGGTGCTTTATTTTGAGGGTGACACGAGTAGCCGCTACCGGGTGATTCGATCCATTAAAAATCGCTATGGCGCAGTTAATGAAATTGGCGTATTTGCCATGACTGACAAGGGTCTGAAAGAAGTGAGTAATCCTTCCGCTATATTTCTTTCCAGGCATGAAGAGCAGGTCACAGGTAGCGTTATCATGGTGACTAAAGAGGGGACAAGACCGTTACTTGTTGAAGTACAGGCCCTGGTTGATACATCCCCGCTTGGCAATCCAAGACGTGTCAGTGTTGGCCTGGAACAAAACCGTTTGTCCATGTTACTGGCAGTATTACATCGGCATGCAGGAATTAACACTGCCGATCAGGATGTTTTTATTAATGTCGTCGGTGGCATTAGAGTTACTGAAACAGCTGCAGATTTGGCCATTATATTGGCAGTAATATCCAGTCTAAAGGATCTCCCTCTGCCGCAGGATTTAATTGTGTTTGGTGAAGTCGGTCTTGCAGGTGAAATAAGACCCGTGCAGAATGGTCTGGAACGATTGAACGAAGCGGTGAAACATGGTTTTAAAAGAGCAATCGTACCCAAGTCAAACAAACCCAGGCAAAACATCGAAGGTATGGAAGTTATTGCAGTCAGCCGTTTGTCAGATGCAATCAGTCAATTGCAGTAGCCTTTTTACAGTGCTGGTTTCAAGGCAGGATAACAGTTTAAAACTGTCAAGATTCATTAAGGCAATACTTCTCTACTCCGCATTTATTCTTCTCTTTAACCCATCAGTCTGCACCGCCGAAACGTTCATCTATATTGATGATAAACCTGTCTTGTGGATTTATCCTCAGGATCCCGTGTATCAGGCCTGGTACAAGCATGCCGATCTGATCAAGCTTGCAAAACAGATGGAGAGTGAAGGAAAAGAACAACTCACATTATTTACAAAAACTGCAATGACTCAAATGGCAATTATGTATGAACAAGAGGCAGTTAAATCGAGCAGGGAAGATGTATCAGACTTGAGACAGGACATTAAAAAAGGCAGGTGGCGCCATACAGCACTTGAATATGCAAAACAGTTACGACAAGTGTCTGATCAAATTAATTCAACTTCTGAAATTGTTTTGTATATAGAAGAATATGGCGAACCGACTATTGTGGTTGATGGTAAGCCCTACATTTTAACGACACCAGATCTGAAAAAATCCGGATTACTCTATACAGCCATTGTAGAGCAGTTATGTAAAAAAGATATTTGTAGCCAGAATCTTAAGAAGCAAGACAGTGATAAAGATAAACTAAGGATAGTCATCAATGCCGAGTGGAAAATATCAGAAACAGGAAACCCGGAATATTATTCAGAAGATGGGCTTCATTTTGTTTTTAACGATATAAAAGACAGAAAGAAAAAACAGAAAATCAGTTTACAGCTCATGAGAGAGCTCAGATTAATCTTGGATTCGCTAATTGAGATCTCAAACAAAAACATTTCCATCGACTGGAATGTGCTCAGGCTTGAACACATTTCCGGTACTTACGGATACAAACTTATAATTAATCAATTCGGAGATTCTCTGGCAATGGAGCTGGTTTATCTGGGTAAGATAGATACTCTG
>QNEM01000296.1 GCA_003645215.1 Gammaproteobacteria bacterium | reverse complement strand
TGACCTGCCTGGGTTTTTGTGAGGTCGCAGCGTTATCGAGATAGACCAGCGGATTACCATTGACCTGCTGATGCAGGATCGGAAAATCCTGACGAATCTTTTCCACATCCAGTGTCGATGTTTTAATGCTATTTACTGTGTTGACTACTGACATTTACACGGGATCCTTAAAATTACCTGGCCTCAATTTTTTTGGCTGCATTTAAATTGGCCTTGATTAATTCGGCGTCAGGCAAGCGCCCACCAACAGTGAATTCCAGTTGTTCACGAACAGGCGCAAACTTGATGCGGCTAATGACTTCACCAGCAAAGGCAAAGGTCAGCAAGCTTTTGGCGGTTTCTTCATCAAGGCCACGTGAGCGAAGGTAGAACAACATGTTCTTGTCTAGCTGGCCAATGGTTGCTCCGTGACTGCATTTCACATCATCAGCATAGATTTCCAGTTCCGGTTTGGTATCAATCTCGGCGTGATCAGATAACAGGAGATTGGCATTGGATTGTGCTGCCTCTATTTTCTGTGCATCTTTGTGCACAATGACCTTGCCATTAAATACGCCTTGCGCACGACCATCCAGCACACCACGATAATTTTCGTCACTTCGAGTGTTAGGCCTGGAATGATTCACCAGTGTGTGATTATCAACATGCTGGCGACCATTGCCCATATAAAGTCCGTTTAAAATAATCTCAGCACCTTCGTCGGCTAGCTCGGTAACAATATCATTGCGTACAATTGCACCTCCAAGAGAGATGGAATGTGATTCAACACGGCTGTTACGATGTTGTTTCAGATGCGTGCCGCCGATATGAAAACTGTCGATGTTTTCCTGTTGTACCTTGTAATGTTCAAGTATTGCACCATCAGCGGTTTCAATTTCGGTAATGGTATTGGTAAAACTAACAACATCTTTCAGTCCATGAAAACTCTCTATCACATTAGCCTGTGCATTTTTACCCAGGACAATTAAATTGCGAGGAGCGATGGTAAGTTTTGCTTCTGTAGACGTGGAAACAAAATAAACGACTATAGGATCTTCTATGACGATATTTTCCGGAACATAGATAAACGCACCATCATTAAAGAAGGCTGTATTTAAGGCAGCGAAGACATGATTATTTGAATCGAGACACTGGTTGAGGCTAGATTCGAGCAGTGCTGGAGTATTGACCAGGGCATCTCGCAGGCTGCCAAGTACAACGCTATCTGGTAACGAGCCTGTATTCGAATGTTCTGCAGAAAACTGCCCATTGATAAAGACCAGTTCATGACTGTTTTCCGCATTGAATTTCAGGCTATCCAGATCATCAGCTTGAATAACATTGTGTGTAGCATCTGCTGTCACGAATCCGGTTTTGGTAATTCGAGAAACATCCGTGTATTTCCAGTTTTCATGACGACGTGTCGGGAAACCCGCTTCCTGAAACTGAACAAATGCTGATTGCCTATGAGCAGCCAACCACGGCAGGTCGTTTACACCTTGATGCGTAGCAAAAGCAGAGTGGAAATTCTCAGCTAAAGGTGAGTTCATGCGGCATCAGCCCCTTCAAGGATCCAGTCATAACCTTTTTCTTCAAGCTCCAGTGCCAGCTCCTTACCACCAGATTTAACGATCTTGCCATCAGACAAAACATGTACATAGTCAGGGACTATGTAATCTAACAAGCGTTGATAATGCGTCACTAGTACGATGGCACGGTCTTTACTGCGGAATTCATTGACGCCACCGGCAACGATCTTCAGGGCATCGATATCCAGGCCAGAATCAGTTTCATCAAGAATAGCCAACCTGGGTTAAAGTAATGCCATCTGAATAATTTCATTACGTTTGTTCTCACCACCTGAGAAGCCTTCATTGACTGCACGGTTTAAAAGATCTTCCTTCATATTGACGACCTTCATCTTTTCTTTAACCAGCGCCAGAAATTCAAAGGCATCCAGTTCAGCTTCACCCCGGTGCTTGCGGATGGCATTCATTGCTGCCTTCAATAAATAAACATTATTCACGCCCGGTATTTCGACGGGATATTGAAAGGCCAGAAAGATGCCTTCACGGGCACGAATCTCAGGCTCCATCTCGGTGAGATCCTTGCCTTCATAAATGATTTCGCCGCTATCAACGGTATATCCATTGCGACCAGCAATGATATTTGCCAAGGTACTTTTTCCAGAACCATTCGGCCCCATGATGGCATGAACCTCACCGGCCTTGATTTCAAGGTCAAGTCCTTTAAGGATTTGTTTGCCATCTACTGATGCTTTTAAATTTTTAATGCTTAACATTGATTTTTTTCCAAAAAATATGTGAAAAGTTACGAAACAATGTGAAAAGTTAAGAGTGAAGAGTGAAAAGTAAATGACTTATTACTAATTCCACATACTCTTCACATTTCACTTTACACACTTCACTTATCTATCCCACTGCACCCTCAAGGGTAATACCTAATAATTTTTGTGCCTCAACTGCAAACTCCATGGGCAATTCTTTAAATACCTCTTTACAGAAACCATTGACGATCATGTTCACCGCATCTTCTTCAGAAATACCGCGTTGTTTGCAATAAAACAACTGGTCATCACCAATCTTAGAAGTCGTTGCTTCATGTTCTACCGTCGCGGTTGAATTCTTCACTTCAATATAAGGGAAGGTATGCGCACCACACTTGTCGCCCATCAATAAAGAATCACACTGGGTATAATTGCGTGCGTTCTCAGCGGTCTTGGCAATTCGCACCAGTCCACGATAGGCATTCTCGGCAAAGCGTGCAGAGATACCTTTAGAGATAATCGTGCTACGGGTATTTTTACCGATATGGATCATCTTGGTACCTGTGTCTGCTTGCTGATAATTATTGGTTACTGCCACGGAATAAAATTCCCCGACAGAATTATCACCACGTAAAATACAACTTGGATATTTCCAGGTGATCGCGGAACCGGTTTCAACCTGTGTCCAGGAGATCCTGGAGTTAACACCGCGACAATCACCACGCTTGGTGACGAAATTGTAAATTCCACCAACACCATTTTCATCACCAGGATACCAGTTCTGAACTGTAGAATATTTTATCTGCGCGTCATCCAGCGCGATTAATTC
>QNEM01000295.1 GCA_003645215.1 Gammaproteobacteria bacterium | reverse complement strand
TCGCCCGGCAAAAGCAGAGACCAACATCAATAAAGTGGATTCCGATAAATGAAAATTTGTAATCAGGGCATCCACGACTTTAAATTCATAACCGGGATAAATAAAAATATCAGTCTCACCCTGGTACGGCTTTAATTCGCTGGCTTGCGCTGCTGTCTCCAGACACCGGACGGCGGTGGTACCAACGGCAATGACCCGCCCACCCCTGGCTTTGCATTGCTTAACTTTGTCACAGACATCTACTGACACCTCGAGATATTCACTATGCATCCGGTGCTCTTCGATATTATCAACCCGGACAGGTTGAAACGTACCGGCACCAACATGCAAGGTGACAAAAGCACTATCAATATCCTGATCCGCAATTTCCTGCATAAGTTCGTCGGTAAAATGTAAGCCTGCAGTCGGTGCAGCAACAGCACCGGGGGTTCTTGCATAAATCGTTTGATAACGTTCCATATCCCCAACATCATCTTCGCGTTGAATATACGGCGGTAATGGCATGTGCCCAAGCTGTTGCATCAACTCTAATACCGTCATCTCACCGATAACATCGAGCACAAACATATCGTCCTGTCGCTCTATTAATTCAAGTTTTATATCGCCCTGTAGGTGAATTAAATTACCCGGTTTGGGTGATTTACTGGCACGAATCTGTGCCAGCATTCTCTGATCATCCAGAATCCTCTCCAGCAGGATCTCCACCTTACCACCTGTCTCTTTTGTCCCAAATATTCTTGCAGGGATCACCCGAGTGTCGTTGAAGACCAATAAATCTCCCGCCTTCAACACACCAGGCAAACTGGAAAAATAGAGATCTGTGTGTTCCCCTGAATCACGATCCATCACTAACAACCGACTCTGGCCCCTCTGCTCGGTTGGGAACTGGGCAATTAACTCATCTGGTAACTGGTAGGTGAACTCGTCTCGTCGCATGGGCCGCGATGGTAGCAGAATTTAGTTAGTAGACAGTAATAAAGAGGTTTTAACGGAAGCCAAGTTTACATATACTTGCGCACCTGCTGACTAGCAGGTGTGCCGGGGTGGCGGAATTGGTAGACGAAGTGCAGGAAGCACGAGTGTCGCGAAGAACAGGACGTTCTAGACGAATATATGGACATATTCGGTTGAAAATGTCAGGAACATATTTTCCAGCGACCGCGCCGGCGCGTTTATATATGGATACAAATATAAATAGAATACGATAATTAAAAATTGCCGGGGTGGCGGAATTGGTAGACGCGCCGGATTCAAAATCCGGTTTCTTCGGAAGTGCGAGTTCGATTCTCGCCCTCGGCACCATTAGTATTATTCGAAAACCATTAAATATATATCAATTAACGACGCACTTCCGTGCGAGCTGATGAACACCTTCCATGGTGTTCCCCCTTCGGGCGCACTGTGTGCGTCCAAATTCATTCCAGATGAATTTGTCAATTCTCGCCCTCGGCACCATTTTTTCTCATCCAGTATTTATTTGTTATAACTCCGGGTCTTTTTCCAAAACTGACTTGTTTCCATCTAATCGAAGTTTGTCAAAGTAACGATGCATCTCATCTATCACCTTTCTGGAGAGCAATAGTGTCGAGAGCAAGGTAGGAAAGATCATCAGGGCGAACATTGAATCAATAATGTTAATGATTGTTGCCTGGGTCCATACGGCACTCATGGGAATAAGAATCAGATAAAATAAAATATATTTATTTCCAAAATCCTTACCAAATAGATAGCGTGCGCATTTCAAACTGTAATAGGAATACGTGACCATGGTTGAAAGCGCAAATAGAGTGAAGACAAGATAGACGATGATGTCACCAAACCCGGGTAATGACTGCTTAAATGACATCGCTGTCATGACAACACCACTATCACCGCTATATACCCCTGAACTTAATATGACTAATGCCGTACAGGTGCATACGATATGTGTATCAATGAATGGCCCGAGCATTGCGACCAGACCTTCGCGTACAGGTTCTCTGGTTTGTGCAGCACCATGTGCCATTGCCTCTGTACCTACGCCTGCTTCATTAGAAAAGATTGCGCGTTTGATTCCGGTAACGAGGACTTGTTTAAAGACCAGACCAGTTGCCCCGCCATAAACGGCCTCTTTTCCAAACGCAGAATAAATAATATCGAGTAAGATTCCTGGCACCGCATCAAAATTAATGATTATGACGACAAGACTGCTTATGACATAAGCTAAAAACATAAAAGGAACAATCATTGCTGTCACTTTTCCGACACGTTTTACATCACCTATTATTATGATGCCTATAAACAGTAATGCAGCTATGCCAGTAAATAATGGAGTTATCGATAGCTCACTCTGTAACAGACTTGCAAGTTGGTTTACCTGAAACAATGGGAGGCAGCCGACCAGGCCTGCTGCTGCAAAGAGTATCGCCAGTGGTTTAAATCGTTTCCCCAGGCCACATTCTATGAAATACATTGGCCCGCCCTGCGCAATACCATCTTCGTCCTGTTTGCGATATAAACAGGAGAGTGTGCAGGTAAAAAACTTGATGATCATTCCAAACAGGCCTGCAACCCACATCCAGAAGATTGCACCGGCACCACCCATACTGATAGCAATGGCCACGCCAGCGATATTGCCCATGCCTATTGTGCCGGAAAGGGCGACGGTCAAGGCCTGGAAATGCGACAGTTCTCCCGGTTCATCCTTTCTACCGTATTTCCCCGAAAGGATAGCAAAGGCATGAAAGAAACCTGTTAATGGTTGTAAACGAGAGATATATGCGAAGTAAATCCCGGTAGCGAGAATAAATACAACAAGAGGCAGCCCCCAAAAAAGGTCGACAACGATAATCCAGAATTGCTCAAACTGGTTCATTGCGCTTAGTTGATTTTATGCATCTAGTATCTTGCCACCGAGGTCGGTAATCATTGCGATTAACTTTAGTTTCAGTTCTTCAAGACGATCTAAATCTGTACTACGCATAACAAGATTGACGCCCAGCTTTCTTTGTTTGAAATAAGGGTAACTGCCGATGCTGATATCCGGGTACTCATCCTGTAACCTGGTAAGGCCCTCGGCAAGCACCCCTTCGCCTATATTAGTTGCAACATTCAAGGTAATAACAGGATCAC
>QNEM01000294.1 GCA_003645215.1 Gammaproteobacteria bacterium | reverse complement strand
GAGTGCAGCCAGGGTTGCCGCGGCAGTGGCGCCTTCGCGCCCCAGTCGCAGGGCGGCCGTGGCCACCGGACCGAGTAGGAAGACCGACAGGCCGGGTGTGTTGGGAGCTGCCGCCACCACACAGCCAACGGCGGCCAGGTCCACCACCAGTTGCAGCCAGTCGAGACGACCGCGGGTGAGCCAACCGCGGATCGGCAGCGCCTCCAGGGCCAGAGCAGCCCAGAGTGCCGTCAAACCCGCGGCGTAAATGCCGGTAGCGAGGCCGGTCTGACCGTCAGCCACCGAGAGGAGAGAGCCGCCGGTGAGCAAGATCGCCGTCAGGGTGCGCAGTACCGTGCCGCTATCTCCTGGGCGCCTGTCCACGGCGGCGTTCACCGGGTCAGCCTCCCACCACGTTGGCCATCTTGAACATGGGCAGATACATGGCCACGAGCATGCCGCCGACCATGGTACCCATGACCACGATCATCACCGGCTCGATAGCTGCAGTGAGCGCCTCGACCGCCGAGTCCACCTCGTCGTCGTAGAAGTCGGCCACCTTGGAGAGCATCTCGTCCAGGGCGCCGGTCTGCTCGCCGATGCTGATCATCTGCACCACCATGGGCCGAAACACGCCGCTCCTCTTGAGGGGTTCCGCGATGGTGTCGCCCTGACTGATCGACCGGGCCGTATCTTCGATGGCCAGCTGCAGGACCTTGTTGCCCGCGGTCTTGGCGGTGATCTCCAGGCCCTGCAGAATCGGCACGCCCGAGCCGATGAGCGTACCCAGGGTGCGGGTGAAGCGGGAGACCGAGCCCTTGCGGATCACATTGCCGATGATGGGGATGTTCAGGTAGAGCCTGTCGGTGAGCAGTTCGCCCTTCTCGGTGGCGCGGAGACGCTTGTAGCCGAAGATGAAGGCCACGACGCCGGCGATGAGGTAATACCAGTTGGCCGTCAGGAACCCCGACATGCCCATGACGATCCGCGTCGGTGCCGGCAGTTCGCCGCCGAAGTCGGAGAACATCTTGGCGAACACCGGGATCACCCCGATGAGCATGAAGATGCAGGCGCCGGTGGCCACGAACAGCACGATGGCCGGGTAGGTGAGTGCACCCTTGATCTTGCGCTGCAGGGCGTCGTTCTTCTCGAGGAAGACGGCGAGCCGTTGCAGAATGATGTCGAGAATACCACCGGTCTCGCCGGCAGCGATCAGGTTGATATAGAGTTCGCTGAAGATGTGCGTCTGTTTGGCCAGGCTCTCGGACATGGTGGCGCCGCCCTCCACGTCCATCATCACCTGCTGGATGGCCTGCTTGAAGTGTGGCTTGGGCTGCTGCCGGCCCAGCACGTCGAGGCACTGCACCAACGGCAGACCCGCATTGATCATCGTGGCGAACTGGCGCGTGAAGACACAGAGGTCCTTGATGCTCACGCCCTTCTTGCCGCCGATGTTGAAGTTGAAGTCCTTGGGCTTCTTGCGCACCGACTGGATGAAGATCCGGCGCTTGCGCAGGTAGTCGGAGACTTCTCGGCGGTCCTCCGCCTTGTACTCACCGGTCAGGACCTCGCCCTTGGCGGTCTTGCCCTTCCACAGAAAAGTGGTCGCGGTTGCCACGGTTCCTCCTCGGGCCGGCAGCCTACTGGCTGGCGCCGACCGGTTCGCCCAGCATCTGTAACAGTTCTTGCTGGTCGGGACTGCGGCCGAGGGCCGTGTCCAGGGTGATCCAGCGGTTCTCCACCGCCTGGTAGAGCGACTGGTTCATGGTCTGCATGCCGTGCTTCTGCCCGGCCTGCATGTGTCCGTAGATCTGATGGGTCTTGTTGTCGCGGATCATGGCCTTGATCGCCGGCGTGCAGATCATGACCTCCAGCGCCAGCACCCGACCGCCGCCCTTGGCGCGCGGAATCAATTGCTGGGTGATGACGCCCGACAGCGAGAAACCGAGTTGCGAGCGCACCTGGTTCTGCTGCTCGGCCGGGAAGACATCGACGATGCGGTTGATCGACTCGAAGGTGCTGTTGGTGTGCAGCGTGGCCAGAGCGAGGTGGCCGGTCTCGGCGATGGTCAGCGCCGCGCCAATGGTCTCGCGGTCGCGCATCTCGCCGATGAGGATCACGTCGGGGTCCTGGCGAAGCACGTACTTGAGAGCCTGGGCGAAGCTCTTGGTGTCGTTGTTGACCTCGCGTTGGTTGACGATGCACTTCTTGTGCTGGTGCACGTACTCGATGGGATCCTCGATGGTGATGATGTGGCCGTTGCGTTGCTGGTTGATGGTGTCGATCATCGTGGCCAGCGTGGTGCTCTTGCCGCTGCCGGTGGGCCCGGTCACCAGGATCAGGCCCTGGTTGCGGTTGATGAGTTCGCGGCACACATCGGGCAGGCCCAGCTCGTCGAAGCTGTGGATGGTGTAGGGTATCTGGCGGATGGCCATGCTGGTCACCCCGCGCTGCCTGAAGACGTTGGCGCGAAAGCGGCTGATGCCCTGAACGCCGAACGAGAAGTCGAGCTCCTTGTCGTTCTCGAAGCGCTTCTTCTGTTCCTCATTGAGAATGCTGTAAGCCAGGCGACGGGTCTCCTCACCGTTGAGCACCTCGCCGTCGGCGCTGCCCACCAGCCCGTCCACGCGGTACTGGGGCGGCAGGCCGGCCGTCAGGTGCAGATCGCTGGCCCCGCGGGCCACCATCTCCTCGAGCAATTCACGCATTCCGGTCACGGTGGTCTCCTCTTAATCCTGTACGGTGGTCTCGCGCAGAACTTCCTCGACGGTGGTGATACCATTCTGGATCTTGACCAGGCCGTCCTGGCGCAGGGTGAGCATTCCTTCGGACGTGGCTTGCTTGCGGATCTCACTGGTGCTGCCGCGATCGAGGATCAGCTCCCGCAACGCGGGCGAGATGGGCATGACCTCGTAGAGCCCCTGGCGGCCCTTGTAGCCGGTGCCGCCGCACTTCTCGCAGCCCTTGCCGACCATGGGCACGGCGTCGGGGGGCAGTCCGATGTCGGCTAGCGCGTCGGCGGAAACTTCTAGCTCGGTCTTGCAGTTGCTGCAGATACGTCGCACCAGGCGCTGGGCGGCGATCAGATTGGTGGATGAGGCCACCAGGAACGGCTCGAGGCCCATGTCGATCATGCGGT
>QNEM01000293.1 GCA_003645215.1 Gammaproteobacteria bacterium | reverse complement strand
TATCCTGATTTGGCCCACCAAACACGGACAGATTGGCCTCAATCATAGGTAAAACCACTGCAGGGGACAGATCAGCAAAGACTTCCTTAAAAGCAGACGTGGGCACAAACCCGAAGACATTGTGTTTGTATAAAAGGTTTTCCGGGGCGATATCGTTATAAAACTTCAGGTCTTTGGTGGCGGCGGCATCCGAGATCCCAAACGCCCTGGCAATATCACTGCGGGTGATAACGCCCGTGTAATAAGCCATTAACTCTATGTACTGCAATCTTTGACGAGCTGCCCATTTAATCTCATTTAGCATCATTTTGCTGTAATCGTACCCAATTGGTAGAAATCTCAGGAATTATACTAAAGCTGATAATACCTAGATATAATATATAAGATAGTATAAATTACTAAGGTGGTAAAAAGTATTGACATAAGCAAATGTATAGCCTATATTCTCTATCAAGTTGACCATTCAGATGTGGTCAGGAGATTTTTGGAAGTACCCGGTTAGTTAAACCTGATATTAAATGGAGAATTAAAATGGCTACAACAGCAGCGGTTGAAGATAACAAGAAAAAAGCATTAGAGATGGCCTTGAGCCAGATTGAAAAACAGTTTGGCAAGGGCGCAGTGATGAAAATGGGAGATCAGGTGACTGCAAAGATGCCCACAGTCAGTACCGGGTCATTAGGTCTTGATGTTGCCCTGGGTGTTGGTGGTTTGCCTTATGGGCGTGTTGTCGAGATTTACGGTCCGGAATCATCTGGTAAAACAACGCTAACATTATCTGTCATAGCTGAGGCGCAAAAGCAGGGTAAGACCTGTGCTTTTATTGATGCAGAGCATGCGCTGGATCCTGTCTATGCTGAAAAACTGGGTGTGAATATCGACGATTTACTGGTCTCACAACCGGACACAGGCGAACAGGCTCTCGAGATTTGTGACATGCTGGTTCGTAGTGGTGCGGTTGAACTTGTGGTGATCGATTCAGTTGCAGCGCTGGTTCCAAAAGCAGAAATTGAGGGAGAGATGGGTGCTTCTCACATGGGGCTTGCTGCTCGTTTAATGTCACAGGCATTAAGGAAACTAACCGGTAACATCAAGCGCGCGAATTGTTGTGTGATTTTTATTAATCAGATCCGAATGAAAATCGGGGTCATGTTTGGCAGTCCGGAAACAACAACCGGTGGTAATGCGCTGAAATTTTATTCCTCTGTGCGCCTGGATATTCGCCGAATCGGTGCAATCAAGAAAGGTGATGAAGTCGTGGGTAACGAAACACGGGTCAAGGTGGTCAAGAATAAAGTAGCACCACCATTCAAGCAGGCGGAATTTGATATCTTGTATGGTGAAGGAATATCCCGCCATGGTGAAATAGTCGACCTGGGCGTCAAGCAAGGCTTGATAGACAAGGCGGGTGCCTGGTACAGCTATAAAGAGACCCGTATCGGACAGGGCAAAGATAACGTGCGTAACTTTCTGAAAGAGAACCCTGAAATCTCAGATGAAATTGAGGCACAGATAAGAGAAAAACTCATGCCATCTACTACAGATGAATCCTCATCTGCTGGTGTTGATAAAGCCAAAGAAGCCAAAGAAGCCAAAGAGGCTAAAGTAGCCAAAGAAGAGACCAAGGAAGAGGTCACCGCCTGAGCAGTGAGATGAACACCGAACGCCAGGAAGTCTTACAGCGGGCCTGTGACTTCCTGGGCAGACGTGAACACTCGCGTAAAGAGCTTCAGCAAAAACTCTCTCGAAGATGTGAGGATGAAGCCCTGATCGAAGAGTTGCTAGACAAGCTTGCAGATGAAGGCCTGCAAAGTGATGAACGCTTCACTGAAAGTTTTGTGCATCACCGTGTTAATAATGGCAAGGGGCCATTGAAGATCCAGCAGGAATTAAGTCAGCGTGGTGTGGATCAAAATCTTATTTCAATCTATCTGGATTCTGAAGATTTTGACTGGCTGACTTTGGCTAATGAAGTGAGAACAAAAAAGTATGGTAACGAGGCGCCTGCTGATTATCAAAAGCAGGCATTACAATCTCGATTCCTATATAGTCGCGGTTTTAGTAGTGAACATATAAGCCGCCTATTCAGAACAGATTAAGCCAGATAGATAAAACATGAAAAGCAGTTCAGAGATACGGCAAGCCTTCCTCGATTATTTTCGTGATACAGATCATGAGATCGTGGCCAGTAGTTCCCTGGTTCCGGGCAATGATCCCACCCTGCTTTTTACCAATGCCGGAATGGTTCAGTTCAAGGATGTTTTCCTCGGCATAGATAAACGTCCCTATGACAAGGCAGCAACTTCACAGCGCTGTGTTCGTGCCGGAGGTAAACATAACGATCTTGAGAATGTAGGTTATACCGCACGTCACCATACCTTCTTTGAGATGTTGGGAAACTTCAGTTTTGGTGACTATTTCAAGCGTGAAGCCATTATCTATGCCTGGGATTTTCTAACTAAAGAGTTAGGCATTCCCGAAACACGGCTCTGGGTCACGGTATTCGAAGACGATGATGAAGCTGCAGACATCTGGTTGAATGAAATAGGTGTCTCAAAAGATCGTTTTAGTCGATGTGGTGAGAAAGATAATTTCTGGCAGATGGGAGACACAGGTCCCTGTGGTCCATGTACTGAAATATTTTATGACCATGGTGAAGATATTCCCGGTGGGCCACCCGGCAGTCCGGATCAGGAAGGTGATCGTTATGTTGAGATCTGGAACCTGGTGTTTACCCAATACAATCGTGATGCAAAAGGCAAGCTGAAGCCGATACCTTCACCCTCGGTTGATACAGGTATGGGGCTGGAACGTATTACTGCGGTGGTGCAAGGTGTTCATAATAATTATGACATCGATCTGTTTAAGTCATTGATCGCATCGATCAAGTCTCTTATCAAAGGTGATATTACCGAGACAGTTTCCTTACAAGTTGTTGCCGATCACATTCGCTCCTGTGCATTTCTGATTGCAGATGGGGTAGTGCCTGCCAATGAAGGGCGCGGTTATGTATTGCGCAGGATCATCCGACGTGCCATCAGGCACGGAAATAAACTGGGTTTGACTGAGCCATTTTTCAATAAACTGGTATCACCATTGAATGAATTAATGGGAGAGGC
>QNEM01000292.1 GCA_003645215.1 Gammaproteobacteria bacterium | reverse complement strand
GGCATCGGCGCCATAAGCAAAAGCATAGCGCATTGCTTTCAGGCGTCCGGCAGGTAGCAGTAATTCGACTGGCATAATTTTCCTGGCAGGTTCAGTTTGTAGTCTGGTCAGACTGGCTAAGTGACGTGATTTTATCCTATTCTTCGACAACAGGATGCCACTGCCAAGGGCGCATTCAGCAAGGCTGGAATATTTTCTTAATCGGTGGTTGCGATTGGCGGAATGCCGGTGAAGTGCTCCGGTCCAAGATTCAGAGATGATACGTCCATAACATAGGTGTAGATGCCGCCTTTGAATCCGTCGCCTTCAGTGCGTGCAAACAACATCTTCGTGCCGTCAGGTGATAACGCCGGCAGGCCATCGAAGCCGGGATTGAATGTCAGGCGCACCGGTTCACCGCCGGCCAGGTCACCGAGAAATATTTCCCAATTATCGTTCTCTGCAATGCGTACGAACACGTAATGTCGTCCATCCGGTGCCGGATAGGGTGCCCAGTTCATGTCGTGGTCGAAGGTGCGCTGTGTCAGCCCGGTGCCGTCGTGCCTGATTGTGAAAACCGTCATCGGGGTCGGTTCGATCTTACCGAACTCGCTGCGCTTCCAGGCACGGTACAGGATAGTCTCGCTGTCCGGCAGATAGAACGGTGCGCCTTCCTGCCAGTCTTCTGTGTTTGTGATCTGCTGTTCGGCGGAACCGTCCGGGCGCATGCGCCACAGATCCATCCTGCCGTCGGTCTGCCGGCCGAACACAATCCATTGGCCGTCCGGTGAGACCGATACCTCCGCGTCGTACCATTCATTGTTTGTGAGGCGGCGGACGTCGTTGCCCTTAAGATCGGAGATATACAGTTCCGCGCCGCGTGGGTATTCGCGCTCGTCGAACCAATTGCCGACCGGCATTTCCATTCTGTCTCGCGTAGACGTCCAGACGATCAGCGGTCGATCCGGAAAATAGTAAGAACACCCGTCCTGCCCGCGGTCGTTGATGCGCACGATGTCCTCTCCCTGATCGGTGAAGAGATAAGTCAGCGTGCCTTCGCCGCCACGGCCTCCGGGTTTTTGTGCATCGGGATCCTGCACCTGTGCAATTACATGCAGACTGTCCGGTGCATAGTAAGCTTCCGCGGCCTTGGGGATGTTCGGGATTTTCCAGCTCGGTAACTCAGTGACTGCTGTGCCCGCCGGTTCGGTTGGTGCCTCCCTGGTGGTGGCAGCATCTACGGCCGGCGTCTCGCGTTCCGAACAGCCAATCAGGCCGAACAACATCGGCGTAATCATTACCGACAGGGCAGCTAAATAACGGCAAGACAAAGTAATCAGCCTGAGACTCATCGCAGCGAACTCCTGTTATGCGTTCCTGGTTAATTTTCCTGGGCGATATCAGCAATAACTGCGCCTTCCGGTACCTCTGTCGACGGTGTGCCCTGGTAATTCTCAGGTCCGAGATTCAGTGACGACACATCCATCACATAGACAGCAAAACTTCGATCGGCACCTTGGCGCGAGAACACCATCTTCTGGCCGTCCGGTGAAAGAGAGGGGAGTCCGTCGAAATACGGGTTGTACGTCAACCGCATTGGCTCACCGCCTGCCAGGTCACCGAGAAACACTTCCCAGTTGCTGTCGTCCACGGTCCGCACGAATACATAGTGGCGCCCATCCGGCGCCGGATAGGGCGCCCAGTTCATATCACGGTCAAAGGTGCGCTGGGTGCGATCCGTACCGTCATGTTTGATCGTGAAGACCGTCATCGGTGTGATCCAGCGCCCCTTGTTGCCCGCATTCTGCTTGCGTAGTTCGTTCTTTACGCTGGTCTGCCACGCACGAAACATGATGGTCTCGCTGTCCGGCAGGTAAAAAGGAGCGCCTTCCTGCCAGTCTTCGGTAAAAGTGATTTGCTGCTCGTCCGAGCCGTCGGGCCTGATACGCCACAGGTCCATCTTGCCGTTAGTCTGTCGGCCAAACACGATCCACTCACCGTTGGGGGAAATCGAGACCTCGGCATCGTACCAATCGTTATCCGTCAGGCGCCGGATGTTGCCGCCTTCGAGATCAGAGATATACAAGTCCGCGCCCCGCGGATAGTCGATATCGTCCAGCCAGTCGCCAATCGGTCCATCCATGTGGTCACGCGTGGACGTCCAGACAACGTAATCCATGTCCGGGGAAAAATAGGAGCAGCCGTCCTGACCCCGATCGGTGATGCGGCGGCTGGATTTGCCGTCGTCGGTGAAAATATAGGTCAGCGCCCCTGGCACGCGGGGATCTTCACTCTTTTGTGCCAGCGGATCTTCCAGTTGTGCAATCACATGAAGGCTGTCGGGGGCGTAGTAGGCTTCACCGCCACTTGGAATATTCGGGATTTTCCAGACCGGTAACTCGGCGTTCGAGGCTGCCGGGGCAGCGGTCACGGGTTGTTCCGAGGCAGAATCGGCAGATTGTTCCGCCACCGGTCCGGAGGATTCGGAACAGCCGGCGAGCATGGCGAGCAGTGCGAATATTGGTGGCAGGCGCCAGGCAATGGTAGAGACAGTACGATCCATGATGAAATCTCCTGTTTTGGTTCTGCGAACAACGAAGTGTAAGGGAAAGAGCTGGTTTTTGCTTGTTGCTGGAAGCCTTTCCGCCTGACGTAATAGGTACCGGGTTAATTTTTTCGCAGTTGCTTCGGGAGATTTACGGGACCCAGTTATGCACCGTTATGCACAGGGTCTATACCGGTCACATGGTTTACACCTCATACCGGAGACTCCGTTACCGGTCGAATTGGACGCAGTGAAGAATGAGAAGGTACTGTCGAGCATCATCCCCGGAGATTTCGAGGCATTCACGCAGGAGCTAAGAACTCAGAATAGATAAAACAAACGCTATATTGGCGTACTTCCCCGGGGATTGAAGGTCACAGCCCTCAGGATTGCTTCAAGTGGTCCGCGCTTATACCGTTTTTGCCAGAAATTTGCGAATGTAACACCGGCAATGCAAAACAAGCCGGAAGTCAGCACTGCAAATAGCAAGGTCTGATTTTCCAGACGACCGAAGATCTGCAGTAATCCCATGCCAACTACAACATGGGCTACATACAAAGTGAGTGCAAGTTGCCCTGCTGCCACCAGTGGATGTATCCACGCGGTTT
>QNEM01000291.1 GCA_003645215.1 Gammaproteobacteria bacterium | reverse complement strand
TCCATCCCACGTCAACCGAGACGTTAAACAACCATTTTGCAAATCCCGACTTCTTCGCGAGCCCCCCCTTAACCTTTGCATAAATACGTTCGTATATTCTGGGTACTGAAACCATACAGCTTGGTTTGATGGTTAATAAGTCTTCAGCAAGGTCAGGGATACTTCGGGCAAAAGCAACCGTCGCTCCTGCCATCATTGGCAAGTAATAACCTGTTGTTCGTTCCAGGGTATGGGAAAGTGGCAAAAAGGAAAGAAACATATCTTCCTCGGTTACGTAGACACTTCTTAAACTACTATAGGCATTACTAATGATATTGCGATGACTGAGCATGACACCCTTTGGATTACCTGTGGTGCCTGATGTATAGACAATCGTTGCCAACTCATCATTGTCAGATTCTTCGCTGATTAATCCATTTTCATCCTCGTTTAACCAGTTTTGCAAGCTGATAAATTTAGTTTCATTAGCTACATCAAACGCCTCAATCGAAACGACACGATCAACGGTATCCAGGGCATGAGGATTCTGACTCAGGTTTGACCATTGCTCCTGATTGCCAATAACTAACAATTTTGCATCACAATCCTTGAGTATATAGGTAGCATTGTCTGCACGATCCTGAGTGTAAAGTGGTACAAGAACCAGGCCCAAACCCAGGGCAGCTTGATCACAAATGACCCATTCGCAACAGTTCTTGACCATGATTGCAACGCGATCACCTTTATCCAGTGATTCTTTTTGTAAGGCTGCCTGCCAGCGTGCAACTTCAACACCCATCTCTTTCCATGTTGATCCTTTCCAGAGGGATTCCTTATCATCAAAATAACGATAGGCGATAGCCTCGGGGGATCGCCTGACCCGCTCTCTGAATAAACCCGGGATGGTGACTGCAACCTCTGACGAAATCGACGAGGTATGGATATTTACTTCAATTGATGGATCTGATGTATAAATGGTTTCGTCAGGCACGCATAGACTCCTTATGCCAGTACTTTAAAATCATCACTCTAGACAGTTTTCCAACCCGCATCCGCAGCGAATTGATTTCCATATTTATCTTCCAGCTCCTTTAATCGATCGATAATGACCTGCCGACCTCTTTGTTCCATGTAATGCATCGGGCCACCCAGAAACGGAGCGAACCCGGTCCCAAAGATCATGCCGACATCAAGCATATCCTGGTCTTCAATCACACCTTCCCGCAAACAGGCGATGGATTCATTCAACATCTGTAATACAAGTCTGTCAGTAATATCGTCAGTTTGCAGGCCAGAGCTATCTGCAGCAGATTTAGTTTTCACCTGTTTGCCATTTTTATATTGATAAAATCCCTGGCCACTTTTTACACCAAGCTCTCCTGCTTCAACCTTTTTACGTAATTCCTCTGGAACATTTAAACCCAGGGCTGCACCCAGAATTTCAGCAACAGACAAACAAATATCCAGTCCAACTGTGTCAGCTAGAAATATCGGCCCCATGGGCATACCAAAATCAGTTGCCGCTTTATCAATAACCTGGCCAGGAACACCCTCCTCCAGTAATTTAACTGCTTCCATAAGATAAGGCATTAAAATTCGATTCACCAGGAATCCCGGAGAACTTTTCACAGGCAATGGCAAACGGTCAATACAACGACAAAATTTTGCTGCCTTGTTTTTATTTTCCTGTGATGTGTTATTTCCTTCAACAATTTCTACCAACTGCATCTTGGCAACTGGATTAAAGAAATGTATTCCTACCAATCTGTCAGGTTGTTGCAATGTTTCACTCAATTCATCCAGCGGGATGCTGGAAGTGTTGGTTGCAAGGATAGTATCCGGTTTTAATAAAGGTTCTATCTGACTGAATAATGCCTGTTTCGCTTCCTTGTTTTCAATAATTGCTTCGATCACGACATCAGCATGTTTGACACCAAGGCCCTTATGATCAGGAACCAACCTGTCTTTGGCCGCTTGAACAAGATAAGGCACCTTCAGGCGTTTCTTGAATAATGCATGAGCACGTTTGATTGCCGGTGCAATAAATTTTGGTTCCCGATCCTGTAGTGTCACCGTCATGCCTTTGAATGCACACCAGGCCGCAATATCACCACCCATGATCCCTGCACCAATCACATGGACATGCTGCGGTTGAAAATCAACAGCCTTGCCCAGAGATTTAAGCCGTTCCTGCAGGAGAAATACCCGGACCAGATTTTGCGCCGTACCTTCAGACACCAATCCTGCAACTGAGACAGCCTCTTCCATGAGCATACCGCGCTCATCACCAGCATATTTTTCCCACAAATTGATCAGCGCATAGGGTGCCGGATAATTTGCTTCCGGTGCGCGTTTAGCGACCTGCTTGCGCAGGTATTTTGCCAACAGAGGTCTTGCAACCGCAGAATTAACTAATGATACAAGTTTGCCCGGCTGACTTTTTGCTGGACGCCTTGATATCAACATCTTCGCCGCCCGTTTGAGGTGCCTCTGCGCGGTGATCTTGTCGACTATGCCCATCTTCTTTGCGGCACGTGCATTTACCGTTCGCCCACTTAACATGAGATCCATGGCCGCTGGCGCACCTATTAAACGAGGCATACGCATGGTGCCACCCCAACCAGGATGAATCCCCAGTAGTACTTCAGGCAGACCCAGTCGTGTCTTCGGATCATCCAGGGCAATACGATAATCACATGCCAATGCCATCTCCATGCCACCACCCAGACAAAAGCCGTTAATCAAACTCAGGGTTGGAAAAGGTAAAGCCTCGAGTTTGTCAAAGGCCGACTGCCCGACCCGTAACAATTCAAATGCCTCGTCCTTGTTTTTGAGCTGTGTAAATTCTTCGATATCTGCGCCGGCGATAAAACCACTTTCCTTGTCTGAAAGAATGATCAAACCCTTTGGATTTAATTCTGCCAGATGATCCAGAATCAAAAACAACTCTTCTAATACATCTGAAGAAAAAACGTTGGTGCTGCTGTCGGCCTTGTCGAAATGTAACCAGACAATCTCATCTTCGTCAGTTTCAAGATGCCAGTTTTTACATTGTTTATTTAAGCTGGTTTGTGACATTTATTCTTTCCTCAAAGCAAAATTCGATATTGAGCTATGCGCTATCTCTTTCTAATAACATCGCGCCACCTTGTCCACCAC
>QNEM01000290.1 GCA_003645215.1 Gammaproteobacteria bacterium | reverse complement strand
TCCAACCTGTATTGCCGTTGAAGCAGGACAGGCTGATCTGTTTTTATCTGGTTACCAGGGCATTGATCATATTACCAAGGGCCAGGCAGTTTATCGTTTGCTGGATGCCAAGATCACCTTTCATGGTCCACTGCCCAAACCCGGCAAAGTAATTCGTTACGACATCCACATTGATCAGTTTTTTAAACAAGATGAAACCTACCTGTTCCGTTTTAATTTTGAAGGCACAGTAGATGGACAACCACTGCTGACCATGACTGAGGGTTGCGCCGGTTTTTTTACCCAGGCAGAACTGGATGCAGGCAAGGGTATTGTCCAGACCAAACTGGAAAAACGTCCTCAGGCAGGTAAGTTACCGAATAACTGGCAAGCGCCTGTGTCCATGAGTATTGAATCATACAGCGATGAACAATTGAACGCCCTGCGTGAAGGGAATCTCGTTAAATGCTTTGGCGAAACCTTTTCGAATCTATCCTTGAATCGTCCCGTGGGTCTTCCCGGTGGGCGCATGACCCTGGTACATCGAATTCTGAATCTTGATCCTGCTGCTGGCCGTTTTGGTATTGGCCAAATAACCGGTGAGGCAGATATCCATGCTGATGACTGGTTCCTGAGCTGTCATTTTTCAGATGATCAGGTCATGCCCGGCACCTTGATGTATGAATGTTGTTTGCACACCTTGCGTGTATATCTATTGCGCATGGGCTGGGTCGGCGAAGAGGATGAGATTGTTTATGAGCCTATCATTGGCGAAGTCAGCCAGCTCAAGTGTCGTGGCCAGGTGATCGAATCAACAAAGAAAGTACAGTACGAGATTACATTAAAAGAGATCGGCTATAAGGATGATGATGGCACACCTTATGTGCTGGCCGATGCATTGATGTCTGCAGATGGCAGACCCATCGTACAGATGAATAATATGTCTGTGCAGTTAAGTGGCCTGAACAAAAAGAAGATTGAAACCCTTTGGCAAGATCAAGCCATCTCTGATGTAGAGATCAATAATGAGAAAACCGTGTTGTTTGATTACGACTCGATCTACGCCTTTGCCAATGGCAAACCTTCCGAGGCCTTTGGTGATCGTTACAAGGTATTTGATGAAGAGCGAAAGATTGCGCGCCTGCCCAGACCGCCTTATCAATTTCTTGATCGCATTACATCGATTAAAGATTGCGAGCCATGGATACTCAAAGCAGGGGGCATCATCGAGGCCGAATATGATGTGCCGGAAGATGAATGGTACTTTAAGGAAGACAGACAAACCCGCATGCCTTTTGCCGTGTTGCTTGAAGTTGCACTACAGCCCTGCGGCTGGTTGGCAGCATACCTGGGTTCAGCATTAACCAGTGATACGGATTTGTCATTCAGAAACCTCGGTGGCAATGGCACACAATTACTCGCCGTGACTCCGACAACAGGCACATTAACGACACAAATCAAGATCACCAATGTTTCACAATCCGGCGGCATGATTATTCAGAATTATGATATGGAAGTCCGTTGTGATGAGGGTATTGTTTACAAGGGTGATACTTATTTTGGTTTCTTCTCCAAACAGTCGCTGGCCGATCAAGTGGGCATCAGGGATACAACTCCCTATGAGCCTGATGCAGCTTCCTCTGCGCGAGGAACATCTTTCCCATATCCGAATACCGCACCCTATCCGGACGATATGATGCGTATGGTGAATGAGATAACTCTGTTCGATCCGCAGGGTGGGCCTGATGGACTGGGCTTTATCCGGGGAACAACATCGGTGGATCCAGAAAGATGGTTCTTCAAGGCACATTTTTTTGAAGATCCGGTCTGGCCTGGTTCTCTGGGGCTGGAGTCGTTTATACAACTTCTGAAAGTTGTCGCCGTGGAGCAATGGGGTGAAGAAATAGACCAGGATCAATGTGATTTCGAGGTCATGGCACTGAACGAAACCCACCACTGGATCTATCGTGGTCAGATAATTCCAAAAGACGAAAAAGTAACGGTTCAGGCCGTAATTACAGAAATCGACCACACAAATAAGCTGCTCCGCGCCGATGGATTCTTAACTGTGGATGGCCGAATTATCTACCAGATGAACGACTTTGCCCTCCGAATCGCTTAGAATGGGTCAAGAGAACTAATTCATGAAATATTCCCGCGTACATATGGAGTCCATCGGTTACGAATTACCACCCGTGGTGGTGACTTCGGACGATCTCGAGTCCAGATTGATGCCCATGTATGAGGCCCTGCATATTGCCCCGGGTCAGCTGGAGGCACTCACTGGTATTACCGAGCGGCGCTGGTGGGAAGAGGGTCATGTACTGTCTGATGGTGCTGCAACTGCAGCCCGTAAGGCTCTGGATCAATCCAATGTCAAAGCCGAAGATATTGAGGCACTCATCTACACCGGTGTCTGCAGAGAAAATTTTGAGCCTGCCACCGCCTGTGCTGTGGCTGCGCAATTGGGCATTAAAGATGATGCCAATATTTATGACATTTCCAACGCCTGTCTTGGCGTGATGAACGGCATTATTGATATCGCCAACCGCATAGAACTTAAACAGATACGTGCTGGCATGGTGGTCTCCTGTGAGACATCACGAGAAATCGTCGAGATCATGATCGAACGTATGCTCAAAGATAGAACCATGGACATGTTTAGTAGCTCTTTGGCCACTTTAACGGGCGGTTCTGGTGCTGCTGCAGTATTACTGACAGATGGTTCCTTCGACAACGAGCAAACTCATAAATTACTGGGCGCTGCCAATCAATCTGCACCTGAACATCACAAGCTTTGCCGTTGGGGTGTGACTTTATCTCCTGTTGCCCTGGGTGAATTGATGTTTTCTCCGGATAAATTACTTGCTGCCATTGATCAGGTGATGGAACCGGAAGCCTTGCCAGGAGTGGTCAAGGAGATCATGACCAATGAGAAAATTCCGCCATCACTGGCCAGCATGATGCCTTCCCAAAAATTGCCTGACGCACTCTCGGAATTTATGTCAACAGACTCTGTTGCCGTACTAACGCATGGTGCCAAACTCGGTGTTAAAACCTGGGGTTCATTCCTGACTAAAATGGGCTGGGCCAGAGATCAGGTCGACAAGGTTATTTGCCATCAGGTCGGTGAAGGACACCGGGATACGATATTAAAAGAACTGGGCATAGACCCGGC
>QNEM01000289.1 GCA_003645215.1 Gammaproteobacteria bacterium | reverse complement strand
TTTTCTTTGCCAGTGTGATCTATATCTTCGTGATGCCGCAATTGTCGAGTTTTCTCAGTCTTGGCTCCTTGATCTTTGCAGTGACCTTCATCATTTGTTACCTGTATGCAGCACCGCAACAGGGTATGAGCAGGGCGCTTGGTCTGGCCATGTTTGTTACCATTGCTTCTCTTTCAAATCAACAGACCTACAGTTTCATCAGCGTTGCTATAACCTCGTTGATGTTCCCACTGGTTTTCCTGGTGATACTTATCACTTCCTATGTTCCCGTCTCGCTGCGTCCTGATCAGGCGTTTCTAAGACTACTGCATCGCTATTTTCGCAACGGTGAGTACCTGTTTTCCAGTGACGTAGACAGTAAGAAACCATCGACATTTATAGATCGTTGGAGACAAACTTATCACGCGAGAGATCTCGCTACCTTACCCCGGAAGCTGGGGAGCTGGGCATCACATATAAATACAAAAGTTCTGCCTGGCACATCAACTGAACAAGTACAGTCCATCGTCACCAGTCTACAAGTGATAGATAATCGTGCCCAGGCATTGCTAGAGACCCGCCAGAGCCCCCAGGCAGAGATACTGATAAGGGATTTACGCGAAGATATCGACAACTGGAGAAATGCATTGGCCAGGGTCTTCCAGAATCTGTCCAGGGATCCTGTATCCGGTAAGGGTGATGTATATAGAAACAAACTCAATGAGATCATGGATCACATGGAACAGTGTATTGAAGACACTTTGAATCAGGTAGATGAGAAACAGCTCACCGGGCAGGATAGCGAAAATTTTTATGCCTTGTTAGGCGCATACCGGGCAGTATCTGAAGCAGTAATCGATTATGCTTACACTACTGAAGACATTGATTGGGTTCGCTGGCAAGAGGCAAGGTTTGCATGATTGATTATCAGGAATATGGTGTACAGCAACTACCGCACGAGTTTGCCATCGGTGGTGTTTACATGCCGCCATTACTTGTTGCTGCTTTGTTGGGTGTACTGGTTACCGTTTTAACGGCTCATTTACTGAATCGTTATCGTTTATCCAGATACTTTTTTTATCCACCGTTGGTGTCACTGTCGATGATGGTTATCTATACCGTTTTTATCGGCACTTATATTGTTGGAGCGTAGCGGGTGAATTTAAAATCAAATCAAAAATATATATTGACTGGAATTGTCGTTGCCGTTGCAATCTCTGCAGTAGCTTTGAAGTATCGGGACTATATTGTCAATCCCTGGACAAGGGACGGCCAGGTACGTGCTGAAGTCGTGCAGATAACACCACGTGTGTCAGGTCCAATCGTCAAGCTTGCCGTGAAGGACAACCAGTTTGTAAACGCCGGTGATTTATTATTCGAAATCGATCCACGTACCTTCGAGGTCAGTGTGGCGCAGGCGAAAGCTCAGTATGACAAGACCAAAGATAACTACCTGGCCAATGAAAAACAGGTCGAGGCAGCGGAGGCACAGGTTGATGTCTCCGAAGCTGAAATTACTCAGGCAAAAAGTGTGATCAAGGAGACCCATGCCGAGATCGAAAAAAACACGGCTGAGTTTGAACGCCAACAAAGAATGTTGCCACAGGGCGCAACCTCACAAAAAACTGTAGATCGTGCAAAAGCAAACTACGAGGTCTCGATACAGAAACGACAAGAAGCATTGGCCGGTCTGATCCAGGCTCAAGCCACACTGGCCACCACAAAAGCTTCACTTGCAGAAGCACGGGCGAACCTGGGAGCGCCGGGTGAAGCCAATGCGAGTATCAGGGAGGCCCTTGCTGAAGTTGAGCAGGCGGAATTGAACCTGGAATTTACAAGGATTAAAGCACCTGTAGATGGTTACGTAACCAATCTTAACCTGAGACTGGGAAGCCAGGCCGTGACTAACCAGCCGGCTGTGGCCCTGGTTGATGTTAACAGTTACTGGATTGATGGATTTTTTAAAGAGAACTCTATAGAAAATATGCGTAAAGGTAACAAGGCGATCGTTACCCTGATGAGCTATCCGGATAAACCACTTGAAGGTATTGTCGACAGTTTGGGCTGGGGGATTGCGCAACAGGACGGTAGCACCGGTTTTGATTTACTTCCCAATATCAATCCGACCTTTGAGTGGATACGCCTGGCTCAAAGGGTACCCGTGAAAATACATCTGACCAATGTGCCAGATGCGGTTCAACTTCGAGTCGGAACAACGGCATCTGTGTTAGTGATGACGGATTCCAGCAAATCACAGGAATAAACAGGTGATAAACAATGTTACTTAATATCATAATTGGCTCTTTCCTGATTGTCTTAACGACGGGTATCCACGCTGGTGGAATGATCCTGGCAATTAATACAATGCGATCAGAAAAAGGATCTTTAAAACAACGATTGCATCTAAAACGACAATTTTATTCGGTCGGTTCAATTGTGCTAATAATGTTTTTTGTCTCACTGGTAGAGGTCTTGGTATGGTCCATTACCTATCTGCTATTAAATGCGATTGACGGTTTCGAACAAGCCTTATATTTTTCAATGGTTACCTTTACAACTCTGGGATATGGTGACGTCGTCCTTGAGGAACAATGGCGTCTTCTCGCTTCCTTTGAAGCGGCAAACGGTATCATCATGTTCGGCTGGACAACTGCGATTGTTATGGCCGCCGTGCACCACATTTATTTTAGTAAAGAAGTAGAAGAAGACCAATAGCTGCATGAAGATATATACTTCTAAGGAAACAGGAGAATAAATAATGAAACTACATCATATTTATCTTGGCACGATAATGCTTGGCACCAGCTTCGTTGCAGCTGCGGTAGAGGTCTACCAACAGGAAGGGAAGGAAGGGGTGACAGAGTTCAGCGATAAACCCAGCCTTGGTGCAAAGAAGGTTGAAATTAAACCTAATGTCATTGAAGTTGAGCCACTTCAGCCACTTAAACCTGCCGATCTACCTCCACCACCTGATGTAAGCGAAGGTGGAAAGAAACCTGGTGATGCTGATCAGCCCGAGATAGGCCGCAGGGGCACAGACGGTGATGATGTGGATAGATCCGTGATCAAGAAAGCGCATCGGCGCAACTAGTGTAAGCAGTCAGTATTATAATAACAAACTATAATTCAACCAGTTACATGAATATAATGCCAGCTGGTAACTGCAAATGATTATCGCTTTTGCAGTTGCCCTGTTCCATGT
>QNEM01000288.1 GCA_003645215.1 Gammaproteobacteria bacterium | reverse complement strand
TTACTCGAGATCAAGCCCCTGAAGGTGAAGTTTGAGGGTGGCAGCCTGTTGCTGGAGACAGAAGTCAATACCAGGGAAGGAGTAGAGATAAAGTATAAACTGGATGCCAATGACGTTCCGGTTGAAAAGCTGTTTACACAATTCAAATCTCCGGTGGATTTTAACGGGACGGTTAACATGCTGGTTGATCTACAAACCAGGGGGCAAGGACTCGATGATATTGCCGAAAATCTGAACGGGACCTATAAACTTGTTCTGGAGAATGGGCAGATACAGACCGAAAATGCAGATTTCTTTATGTTTGATCTATTCGGGATGTTTGTCGGAAGCTTTGCCAGCAAGGAAGATTTCACCAAGATCACCTGTGCCGTTGCCAGTTTAGATATTAATAATGGAATTGCCGAGACACAGGCACTGCAATGGGACACGCCGACCATGAAGGTTGCAGGAACAGGTACAATTGATCTCAAAAATGAAACCATTGATCTGATTATGGTTCCGGACAAGAAGAAGCTGGTGGGAGGGCTAATAGTGACACCTATCAAAATCTCCGGTCCGATCAGGGATCCTGAAATAGAAATCCTCAGTAAAGGAGGGGCGCTTGGCAGTCTGGCGGGTGCAGCCTTGTTACCACAGATTTATATCCCGTTCACGTCTATGGGGCGTTTGTTTAACATGGTTGTAGAATCTGATACTGATGACAGTCCATGTCTGTAATTTAATAATTTATAGTGCTATCTAAATAGCATTTGAATTTCAACAGATGAAAATACAAATAAAAAAGTATTTGTCTGATTTAAATACCAGTCAGAAGGAAGTTGTTGGCCTGGTATTATTCTTGATTGTGGTTATGGTAATTACTTTTCGCTCGTCTGAAGAGGTGGAGATAAAAGGAATAGCCGAACCTGATCTACTTATCACACCAGAAGCCATAACACCTGAATCTATAATCGACTTAACAGAGTTGTCGACAGATACACTAAATGATATCTGGCCACCTCTATCACGACCCTGGACAGGTGATCTGGATGGAATGATCGAACGAGATAGAATTCGTGTTTTAACACCTTTCAGTCTGGGTTCTTATTACATCGATCATGGTCATCAACGTGGTACCAATTACGAATTTTCCAGGCTCCTTGAAAAGTTTATTAAAAAGAAATTTGGTAAGGAAGCAAAAGAACTAAAAGTAATTATTATCCCGGTAAGAAGAGATCAATTAATACACTATGTAGTAAAGGGTTATGGCGATATTATTATGGGCAGTCTGACGATTACAGACAGTCGTAAGGAACTCATCGATTTCGCAACACCAGTAGCGGACAAGATAAAGGAGTTGCTGGTTACGGGTCCTGCTTCTCCAGAGATCAATTCAATTGATGATCTGTCTGGACAGGAAGTCGCCGTCAGTCTGCAGTCCAGCTTTTACGAAACGCTGATGAAGTTAAACAAAACATTTAAAGATGAAAACAAGCCTGAAATAAAAATTACTCCTGTTGATCCAAGACTGGAACGTGAAGACATACTGGAAATGGTCAATGTTGGATTACTACCAATGACCGTTCACGACAGTCATTTTCTGGAATTGTGGAGGAAAATATATAAGGATATTGTTGTCCATGATGACATGCCATTGAAAGAGAATAGTGAAATTGCAATGGCTATGAGAAAAGACAGTCCGCAACTGAAGACGATACTAGACAAATTCTCACATGAAAACCGTTTTGGCACTTTAACAACAAATGTAATTTATAATCGATATATTAAAGATACCAAATGGGTACTTTCAGCTCTTGAACGTGAACCATTTCTTAAATTAGAAGAACTTGTATTGTTGTTCAAGAAATATGGTGAAAAATATAATTTTGACTGGGTATTACTGGCCAGTTTTGCCAACCAGGAATCCCGGTTTGATCAAAATGCAAAAAGCAAGGCAGGTGCAATAGGCATCATGCAGGTATTGCCCAGCACCGCTGCTGATAAATCAGTAGGTATTAAAGATATCAGCACACCGGAAAATAATATTCATGCTGGGACCAAGTATTTAAGCGTCCTGCGGGATACCTATTTTAATGATGAACAACTGGATGATTTTGAGCGCACCTTGTTTACCATGGCTGGATATAATGCCGGCCCCACTCGAATACGCCGTTTAAGAAAAGAAGCAGAAAATCGTGGCCTGGATCCGAATAAATGGTTTAAAAATGTGGAATACGTTGCTGCCTCCAAAATTGGACGAGAGCCTGTTGAATATGTAGGAAATATATTTCAACACTATGTTGCTTATAAACGTTCACTCAATGAAATTGAAGTGCGGCGACAGGTGAAGCAACCTTCCGGTCAATAGAAACAGGTTTACCATCGCACCGTGGTTATAGCGGGTACGGCATATCATACCGTGGTCATAACGGGTATGGCACATCGTACCGTAATTATTAGCGAGTATGGCACATCGTTTTGATTATGTGTCCTTGCGGAGATTAATTTCCAGTGGCGTTGACGTATCCAGATGAATGTCTCTCTGTGGGAAAGATATACTTATATCGGCATCACGGAACTTTTCGTCAATGGCTTTATGCAGGCCAGTAATGGTCTGTATCCTGTTATCGTTATATTCGATGAAGCAACGAAGATAGAGCAGCAGCGAGTTATCACCAAACTCCTCAAACGAGACATAAGGTGCAGGTTCATCCAGAACATTGCTGTTTTCTTTCGCTGCTTCTTCGACGAGTTTCATAGCCAGATCAACATCGCTGCCATAGGCAATACCAATCGGAAATTTAATACGAGATACGCGATCAGACAGCGACCAGTTAAGCAAACGACCTGTAATAAATTCCTTATTGGGTACCAGCAGTTCTTGTCTGTCCCAGTTGCGTATAGTTGTAGCTCGTATCTGAATGCGGGTGACCACACCATCGGTATCACCTATGGTAACTACATCACCTATACGAATCGGTCTTTCGAACAGGATAATGAGACCACAGATAAAGTTGGCTATGATCTCCTGCAGGCCAAAGCCTATACCGACACTAAGTGCAGCAACCAGCCACTGGATCTTGGTCCAGCTTATTCCGATCAGGCCAGACACCCATAAAATCCCGATAAGTATCAGTGTATAAGTGACCAGGGTCTTGATGGTAAAGCGACTACCGGGTGAAATATCCAGTCTTTGTAACAGGA
>QNEM01000287.1 GCA_003645215.1 Gammaproteobacteria bacterium | reverse complement strand
GTGCTTGTCCGAAAGACAAGTATTTATCAATATCAATGTATCCGAGTAAGCTATTCTGCTGCAGCTGAAACCAGTTCATCCATCTCCGGACCGTCATAAATCATCAACGGTTTGGATTCACCATTAATCACCGCCTCATCAATCACCACTTTCGAAATGGTATCCATTGAAGGTAGGTCATACATGGTATCAAGCAGAACATTTTCCATGATTGAACGTAGACCACGTGCACCTGTTTTTCTTTCCATGGTTTTTCTGGCAACTTCGCGTAAGGCATCATCACGAAACTCGATTTCACAGCCTTCCATTTCAAACATTCTCGCATATTGCTTGGTAATTGCGTGTTTTGGTTCCACCAGGATTTGCACCAGCTGATCTTCATTTAACTCATCCAGGGTTGCCGCCACAGGCAAACGTCCCACGAACTCAGGAATTAATCCGTATTGAATCAAATCTTCTGGCTCAACACTCTGTAATAATTCACTGACGCTTTTCTTGTCATCCTTACTCTTGACCTCTGCAGAAAAACCGATACCACCCTTTTCTGAGCGTTCACGAATGATTTTATCGAGTCCGGCAAATGCACCGCCACAGATGAACAGAATATTTGCTGTGTTTACCTGCAGAAATTCCTGCTGTGGATGCTTGCGTCCACCTTGAGGAGGAACTGATGCGACAGTACCTTCAATGAGCTTCAATAATGCCTGTTGAACACCTTCACCGGATACATCACGGGTGATCGAGGGGTTATCAGATTTGCGTGAAATCTTGTCTATTTCATCAATATAGACGATGCCACTCTGGGCTTTATCAACATCATAATCACATTTCTGTAGTAGCTTCTGGATAATATTCTCAACATCTTCACCGACATAACCCGCTTCGGTCAGTGTTGTGGCATCGGCAATGGTGAAAGGAACATTTAGCAAGCGAGCCAGAGTTTCTGCCAGCAAGGTTTTACCACTTCCCGTCGGCCCAATCAGTAAGACATTACTCTTGGCAAGCTCAACATCGGATTTCTTGATGGCTTCCTGTTCCAGTCTCTTATAATGGTTGTACACTGCAACCGACAGAATTTTCTTGGCTTGTTCCTGACCGATCACGTACTCGTCAAGAATGGCATTGATATCATGGGGTGTAGGTAATGAACTGCCACTACCAGTGGCTGGCTTTTCCTGGATCTCTTCGCGGATAATGTCGTTGCAAAGCTCGACACATTCATCGCAGATAAAGACTGAAGGACCGGCTATGAGTTTACGCACCTCGTGCTGGCTTTTGCCACAAAACGAGCAATACAGGAGACGATCACTATCGTTATTACCGCCTTGCTTGTTGTCACTCATAAAAACACCTCACCTCAGTCAATTACAATCTTTACTGTGGAGTTCAAAAACCACCAGAACTCCAGAAACACTAACTCCTGGGGATAGTCTACACAATTTTCTATGCAGATTCTGCCTCAGGAAGTACTTCTCTCTCGGATAATACCTCATCAATTAAGCCGTAATCTCTGGCTTCTTCGGCACTTTTGAAATTATCTCGCTCGGTGTCCTGACTGATCGTTTCCATTGACTGTCCTGTATGGTTGGCAAGAATCGTATTCAGAAGTTCTCTTGCCTTCAGAATTTCACGCGCATGGATATCAATATCTGATGCCTGGCCCTGAAAACCACCCAGAGGCTGGTGAATCATCACCCGTGAGTGTGGTAAACAGTAACGCTTACCCTTGGTGCCACCTGCCAGTAACAATGAGCCCATACTGGCTGCCTGACCTACGCACATGGTGCTGACGTCAGGTTTGATGAACTGCATAGTGTCATATATGGCCAAACCAGCAGAAACAGAGCCACCGGGGGAATTGATATAAAGATGAATATCCTTGTCAGGATTCTCTGATTCCAGAAACAAAAACTGGGCAATAATCAAATTCGCGACATTATCTTCAACAGGCCCTACCAGAAAGACGACTCTTTCTTTCAGAAGCCGGGAATAAATATCATAAGATCGCTCACCTCTTGGGGTCTGCTCGACCACCATAGGGACAAGATTGAGAGACTGTATCTCGTTGTTTTTCATAACAATATATATATCTTTATCCTAGTTTGAAAAGGCTTAAGGTGCCTCAGTCTGCCCTTTATTAATTAATGCGTCAAACGCCAATTCTGATTCGATTACCTGGGCTTTCTCTATGATCCAGTCAATCACTTCCTCTTCAAGGGCCATAGCTTCAACCTCAGCCAGTCGGTTTTTATCTGAGTAATACCAGTTAATCACTTCAGAGGTATCTTCATAACCTACAGCCGCTTTTTCAATCTTGGCCCGAACTTTTGCAGGATCTACCTTGATGGCATTGGTTTTAATGATATCTGCAACCAATAATTGTAAGGTCACCCTCTTTTCAGCCTGCTCTTTGAACCTGGATTCATCACCCATTGAGATATCACTGTCACTCAAACCCTGCTGCTGTAGCATCGATTTATATTGCGTCTTTAGCTGTGTCACCTCATTGGCAACCAGGGATGCTGGTAAGTCTATCTTATTCGCCTGATAAAGCTTCTCCATGACAGACTCCTTGACACTGGTCAAAGCTGCCTGTTCCGCCTCACGCTCCATATTTTTACTTATTTCTGCCCTGAACTCCTCCAGACCTCCTTCCGTTACGCCCAAAGTGGCGAACAATTCGCTGTCCAGCTCAGGCAAAACAAGTTCATTGACCGTTTTAACATCTACTTCGAACTCAGTGTCTTTCCCGGCGAGTGCCTTGTTCCCATATTCATCCGGGAATTTAAGCTTCAGAACTCTTTTATCCCCGGCCCTGGCACCAATCAAACCGTCTTCAAAGCCTTCGATGAATCTTTTTGCACCTAGTTCAAGACTGAAGTCTTTTGCCGCCCCACCTTCAAATGCCTCGCCATCAATACGACCAATAAAATCTATCACCAAGGAGTCATCCTCAACGGCTTCTCGTTCTACAGCCTCAGGTCTACGGTGTTGCTTACGCACGATTTCAATCATTTTATCGATATCATCGTCTGATACATTACACACAGGTTTTTCTATCTTTAACTTTTCTATAGGGGAAATAGAAATTTCCGGCAAGACCTCTACTTTTGCGGTGAACACAAGACCTTCTGTCTGTTCCGTATCGAAGTCTTCCAGCTCCGGCCTGGTAGCAGGCTGCAATTTTTCCTG
>QNEM01000286.1 GCA_003645215.1 Gammaproteobacteria bacterium | reverse complement strand
TTGCTTGAGCAGCGAATTACCCGGGCACTACGTGATGAGTTCGGTAAGAAAACTGTACAGGAAGTGGTGGCTGGTGATCGTGGTGAGATATTCGATGCAGTTGCATCAACAATATCTCAATTACCACAGGAGTTAGGAGTCACGGTGGTCGACATCAGAACCAAAAGAATCGACTTGCCGGAAGAAGTGAGCCATTCGGTTTATGAAAGAATGCGCGCTGAGCGCTTGCGTGTTGCCAAGGATTTTCGTGCGAGGGGTGAGGAAGCCGCTGAAAGAATCAGTGCAACGGCCGACAGGGAACGAGAAGTCATATTAGCCAATGCCTATCGTGATGCCGAGATCATCCGCGGTGAGGGTGATGCCCAGGCCACTGAGACCTATGCGGCTGCCTTTAGCAAGGATAAGGAGTTTTATGCCATGTATAGAAGTTTGTCGGCATATCAGAACAGTTTTAGTGGGCAAAAGGATATCCTGCTGATCTCACCTGACTCGGATTTCTTTAAATATTTCAATCATCCGCAAGGGCGATAGATTAAAATTCCGGACTGAATCAGAGAGACCCTGTGATGAAACAGGGTCTCTCCGGCCGGCCAGGTATGCGTGACAGGAATGATTGTAGGAAAGTTTTATGTGGAGTGAATTCTTAACGGCAATAGCCCTGGTCTTCATAATAGAAGGCATTATGCCATTTTGTAATCCTGCGGGCTTACGTAAGATGTTCGTTCTGGTCGCAAGTATGGCAGATACAAAATTACGATTTATAGGACTGACAAGTATGTTGTCTGGGTTAGTATTACTTTATCTGGTTCGTTGATTAGAGACCTTTGCACGATTCATCTTTTCCGCCATAGCGGTGTTAAAAATTATCTAAAAATACTCATTTACTACGTGTAAACTCCATTTTTTAGATAATTTTTGCCTTGCTCTTATGTACAGGATGTACTGTATGCCGGTTTTGCAGGAGCAAAAACCGGTGACGAAAAATCTATTTCGTGCAAAGGTCTTTTTTAAGAAAGAAGAAGTTTTAAAACACAATAATGAAAAATCAAAATAGCTGGATATTACCTGAAGGGATAGAAGAGATTCTGCCACCTCGTGCCGGGCAGCTGGATAAGCTGTGCCGGGAGATTATCGATCTATACGCAAGCTGGGGTTATCAGTTAGTCATCCCGCCGATGATTGAGTACATGGATTCTTTGTTGACAGGGACAGGTAAAGACCTGGACCTGCAAATATTCAAACTGACAGATCAGATGAGCGGTCGCCTAATGGGTGTACGCGCTGATACAACACCACAGGTTGCCAGGATTGATGCACATAATCTTAAAAGGGAAGTGCCGACAAGGTTATGCTACCTGGGAACGGTATTGCATACACGCCCTGAATATACCGGTGGTAATCGAAGCCCATTGCAGGTAGGTGCCGAGTTATACGGACATAAGGGATTCGAGAGCGATGCAGAAGTCTTGTGTCTAATGATCGAAACGATAAATAAAGCAGGTGTCGAAAAGATTCATGTCGATCTTGGTCATGTTGGCATTTACAACAAGCTGGTTCAACTGGCGAAGCTTGATGATGAGCTGGAAGCAGAATTATTTGATACGCTCCAGCGTAAGGCGATGCCTGAACTGGACGATATGATTTCTGCAGGGTCTTTATCTGCAGAAGCAGGGCAGATGTTCAAGGCATTAATTACCTCGAATGGTTCGATCAATGATTTCAAAGAAGCCCGGGTTTTCTTTGACGGCATTGATTCAGAGATCAGGGAGTGTCTGGATGAATTGCAGAATATCATCGAATTTATCGGCAAAAGAATGCCTGAGGTAGTACTTAATTTTGATTTTTCCGAGTTGCGCGGATATCACTATCATACCGGTATTGTTTTTACAGCCTACGCGCCAGGTCATGGTCAAGGTATTGCTTTTGGTGGGCGATATGATGATATCGGCAGTGCCTTTGGGCGAGCACGTCCGGCAACGGGTTTCAGCACAGATATTAAAACCTTGCTTGGTTTGAGTACTTTAGCGCTTGAAAACAGCATGGGTATCTATGCACCATGCAGTGATGAGGCTGGTCAACTGGAAGCGATAAACAACTTACGAAACCAGGGTGAAATTGTTATTTGTGAATTACCAGGGCAGAGTGATGCGCCAGAAGAGATGGGTTGCGACAGGCAACTTGAATATAAAGATGGACAGTGGACTGTCGTCCCACAGTAAAAACAATATTAATAATAATCTGATGCTTGTACGAGCAATCTTAAACGGGTGAAAATTTTTAATGGGTAAAAATATTGTCGTTCTCGGTACTCAATGGGGTGATGAGGGCAAAGGTAAAATTGTTGATCTATTGACTGATCAGGTTGCGGCCGTTGTGCGCTTCCAGGGCGGACATAATGCCGGGCATACAGTCATAATTGAGGGAGATAAGACAGTATTACACCTGATTCCTTCCGGGATATTACGTGAAGGTGTGCAATGTTTGATTGGCAATGGTGTTGTATTAAGTCCGGCTGCCTTGCTGGAAGAGATTTCCATGCTTGAAGGCAATGGTATTAATGCCCGTGAACGATTAAAGATAAGTGAAGCCTGCACATTGATCTTGCCCTATCACATTGCACTGGATCAGGCGCGTGAGAAGGCAAAAGGCAATGATGCAATCGGTACAACTGGACGTGGAATCGGACCTGCATATGAAGATAAGGTTGCTAGAAGAGCCCTGCGTGCTGGTGATCTACTGAATAAAGACAAGTTTGCAAAGCATTTAGCAGAAGTAATGGAGTTTCATAATTTTATCTTGAAAGAATATTTTAAAGCTGATGTTGTTGATTATCAGACAACACTCGATGAAACAATGGTGTTGGCCGAATCGATTATTCCCATGATCACCGATGTGACGGAGTTAATCTGGCAACTTCAAAAACAGGGTGACAATGTGCTTTTCGAAGGCGCGCAAGGAACATTGCTGGATATCGACCATGGTACCTATCCATTTGTCACTTCTTCCAATACGACAGCAGGCGGTGCAGCAACGGGTTCAGGTGTAGGCCCCGGATGTTTTGATTACGTACTTGGTATCACCAAGGCCTATACAACGCGTGTTGGCTCAGGTCCATTCCCGACAGAGCTGTTTGATGCGACAGGGGAACATCTTGCAAAGGTAGGCCATGAATTTGGCGCAACAACAGGTCGTGCAC
>QNEM01000285.1 GCA_003645215.1 Gammaproteobacteria bacterium | reverse complement strand
GTGACACAGGATCGAATTGACGACCTGATAGAGTATGCCCAGGTAAAAGGCTGGGAAACCGATTCAGAATTGACACCAATCCCACAGGTATTGCGATAAATAAATTCTTTCTTACCATGAGTCATGGTATAAATTCCGCCCATTCGAAATTGAATCTTTATATAGGAATGCTTCATGCTGCAAACACCAGAATTAACAGAACAAAACCTCAAAGATTATGAACGCGATGGCTTTGTTATCGTCCGCAATGCCTTCAATGCAGAAGACACAGCCAAAATAGAACAATGGACGGTTGAATTGGCAGAATTACCCGAAGAGTCAGGAAAACAATGGGTCTATCACGAACAAAGTAAAATAAACGCTGACGAAAAATTAATCTGCCGCATCGAAAAGCTCTCACCCTTCCACAAGGGATTTGCTGAACTTGGCGAAGTCTTGAAAAAACCCATGTCGCAAATTATGGGGGAAGATGTGCTTATGTTTAAGGAAAAGGTCAATTTCAAAATGCCGGGTGGTGACGGTTTTACCCCACATCAGGATCAACAGGCTGGCTGGGGATATTATACTGACTACTTTTTAAGCGCACTGGTATGTATCGATGAAGCAACCATTGAGAATGGCTGTTTACAGGTTGTTGCTGGTCACCAGCATGATGGTCTCTACAAGGAGTGGGAACCACTGACTGAGGAAAATATGGCAGATATGGAATTTGTTCACTGCCCGACCAGGCCCGGTGATATGGTGATATTTGATTGTTACGCACCACATTCATCAGATCCTAATATGAGTGACACAACCAGGCGGCTGTATTACGCAACCTACAATCGCGCCTCGGCAGGCGATCATATGGAACAATACTATGCGGACAAATATAAAAATTATCCACCTGATATCGATCGCGAAAAAGACAAGGAGTATGTCTTTAGAGTTTAGTCTCTATACCCAAACCACGAGGGAATTATTATGAGTAAACGCATCTTGCATACCATGCTCCGTGTCGGCGATCTGGATCGCTCTATTAATTTTTACACCAATGTTCTGGGCATGAAATTACTGCGTAAATCTGAAAACAAGGAATATGCCTATACCCTGGCATTTATTGGATATGCAGATGAGTCCGAGAGTACCGTCATTGAATTGACCTATAACTGGGATACCTCAGAATACGATCTCGGCAATGCCTATGGTCACATTGCAATCGGCACCGATGACATCTATGCAACTTGTGAAGAGATCAGGCAGGCGGGCGGTGAAATCATTCGTGAGCCAGGGCCAGTCAAAGGTGGCACAACCGAAATTGCCTTTGTGAAAGATCCGGATGGTTATAGTATTGAACTGATCAATTCAGCCCATGTGGGTCAGGATTAATTAATCTTTGTATTAAGGTCTCATCTGACACTACTTTATTACAAAGATGGTGTTCAAAAGCTGTTCCTGTTTATACACAAACCTTTTATCTCACTTATTCTGATCTTTTTCAAAATCCTGCATGACTGAATAGGCTTGCTTCTGGATTAAAGGCATCATTGCAGTGACATAGAATTTCATTTTACCCATAGCATCTCTTCCCGCAGGATCTTCCATAAAGCGAATGAACGCCTGGAGTTCATCAACAGACATATATTTTGCAAGGTTTTGTTTGGCTATAGCCTCAATTTCGACATATTGCTCAGTAGACAAAGAAAGCTTCCAATATTCCCGGAATTGATCCTGTGATTCTACTGGCATTGAGGCAGCTACTTCTTCACCCACGTCATTCATCGTCTTGCTAAACGGTACCAGTTCGAAATATCTACTGGCCAACTCAGCTCGATGTTCTGGAGTGTCGGAAATTTTATCAGAATAATCATCTTTGTCTTGCGAGCAAGCTGCAACACAACAAAGAGTCAGTATATAAGTTGCAAATAAAATACAGCGCATTATTTTCTCCTGTCTAGAATAATATCGCAAATCACCAAAGGCAAAAAAGTGAGGTACGAACGGTGATATTGGTAGTCCATGAAAATGCGATTGTTATATTATATTTGGCCTGACATCTGCATTTACTCTGACACCTCAAGTGTACCGCCAATGTCAAGAAATGGGCAAGCTTTAGCAGTTCCCAGATACGTGAGGGCAGATGATGTTTTTTTGTCTAGTGAATATGTTCGGAACCTGCCGAATCCTGATCCTGTTTAAAATTCCAGTCTGCCCTGGCGATCCCCTGTGTTAACAAATTATGAAACATATAGATTAGGGAATCATTCAGGTTCAGGGTAATCCCCTGCCCGTTTTCTGGTAAAAGCTGCAAACTCAGGATCTTGTCTTCAGTAATATTTGTCTTGATACCAAAACCAAGTACTCCCTTTTCACCCAGGGGATAATTTATAACGTTATCCTCGAATGGCTTTTCCAGGGCGCCGTCTTTAATCATATCCGTTGTTTGTGGCGCTGAACCTAATGTCGTCATCCCCCCACGTTCATTCATGCCTTTATTAATAATATCCATCAACAGGCCCGCATAACGACGCGTAAACCAGATCCGGTATTCATCGCCGTTCGTGGTTGTCGCCCGCATTAGCAGACGATCTTCCTTGTCGATGTAGGCAATATTTATCTGGTGGAGTTGATCAGTCATCTGTTATTTAAGAGCCTTTAATCAATAAAAATGTGATGTGGTAATCGTTCTAACTATTTATGGATAAGAATACCCTAGAAGATGTTTAAAAATCGAGTACACTTTGAGCTGTCACGTAAATAACACAGGTTCCAGTTATGAACAACAATAACGATATCCATAAAGAACTGATGGATAAGCTTGATGATTTGACCTCCAGATTGAATGATATTGAAAAAGATATCCATCATAAAGAATCACCGGTAAGTGCTGATTTCGCAGAACAGGCCACCGAAACCGAAAATGATGAAGTTCTGGCAGCACTGGAAGGTGAGACTAATGCAACCATTGCGAACATCAAGAACTCCTTAAAAAGAATGGAAGAAGGTAGTTATGGTATCTGCTCAGTCTGCGGTATAGATATCCCTGATGAAAGAATCAAGGCATTGCCCTACACGGACAAATGTTTTGAGTGTGCTGATAAAGAAGATTAATTACCGGAAAAACTATTGACCCTGTAAATATTTCTGTGTAACTGCCAAGTTTAAATATAATCCGTTAGTCGATCCTCGAACTCAATGATAAACCGATTGAGTGCCGGTTTCC
>QNEM01000284.1 GCA_003645215.1 Gammaproteobacteria bacterium | reverse complement strand
TATAGGTCTCGTCGCTGTCGGCGGAGGTCCAGGCCGGGGTGAGTGCCCCTCCGGTGTTTTCGTAGACGCGGTTGGGCTGGCCGTCGTTCCCGGCGGCGAGGTCGAGGTCGCCGTCCGAGTCCCAGTCCCCCCACGCCACGCTCAAGGTTTCGTCGCTGTCGGCCGAGGTCCAGGCCGAGCTCAGAGCGCCGCCGGTGTTTTGATACACCCGGTTGGGCTCGTAGCGGTTCCCGGCAGCGAGGTCGAGGTCGCCGTCGCCGTCCCAGTCTCCCCACGCCACGCTGTAGGTATAGTCGCTCTCGGCGGAGGTCCAGGCCGGGGTGAGTGCGCCACCGGTGTTCTGATACACCCGGTTGGGCTGATGGTAGTTCCCGGCGGCGAGGTCGAGGTCCCCGTCCGAGTCCCAGTCCCCCCACGCCACACTGAAGGTCCGGTCGCTGTCGGCCGAGGTCCAGGCCGGGGTGAGTGCCCCCCCGGTGTTTTCATAGACGCGGTTGGGCTGGTCCCAGTTCCCGGCGGCGAGGTCGAGGTCGCCGTCCGAGTCCCAGTCTCCCCACGCCACGCTCCTGGTGTCATCGCTGTCGGCCGAGGTCCAGGCCGAGGAGAGGGCGCCACCGGTGTTCTCATACACGCGGTTGGGCTGGGGCCAGTTCCCGGCGGCGAGGTCGAGGTCGCCATCGGAGTCCCAGTCGGCCCACGCCACGCTCCGGGTCAAGTCGCTGTTGGCCGAGATCCAGGCCGAGGCGAGGGCGCCACCGGTATTCTCGTAGACACGGTTGGCGCCGTCGTTCCCAGCCGCGAGGTCGAGATCGCCGTCCGAGTCCCAGTCGCCCCACGCCACGCTCTCGGTATCGTCACTGTCGGCGGAGGTCCAGGCCGAGGCGAGGGCCCCCCCTGTGTTTTCATAGACACGGTTGGCGTCGAGGTTCCCAGCCGCGAGGTCGAGGTCACCGTCGGAGTCCCAGTCGCCCCACGCCACGCTATAGGTCTCGTCGCTGTCGGCCGAGGTCCAGGCCGAGGAGAGTGCCCCTCCGGTGTTTTCATAGACGCGGTTGGGCTGGCCGTTGTTCCCGGCGGCGAGGTCGAGGTCGCCGTCCGAGTCCCAGTCACCCCACGCTACGCTCAAGGTGTCGTTGCTGTCGGCCGAGGTCCAGGCCGAGGAGAGGGCGCCACCGGTGTTCTCGTAGAGGCGGTTGGCGCCGGCGTTCCCAGCCGCGAGGTCGAGGTCCCCGTCGGAGTCCCAGTCGCCCCACGCCACGCTCAAGGTGTCGTTGCTGTCGGCCGAGGTCCAGGCCGAGGAGAGGGCGCCACCGGTGTTCTCATACACTCGGTTGGGCCCGGCGAAGTTCCCGGCGGCGAGGTCGAGGTCGCCGTCGCCGTCCCAGTCGCCCCACGCCACACTCAAGGTATAGTCGCTGTCGGCCGAGGTCCAGGCAGAGCTGAGGGCGCCACCGGTGTTCTCGTAGACTCGGTTTGGCATGGCGTCGTTTCCGGCGGCGAGGTCGAGATCGCCGTCACCGTCCCAGTCGCCCCACGCCACGCTCCGGGCCCAGTCGCTTTCGGCCCAGGTCCATGCTGCGGTTGTCAGGAGCGGATCGATCGTCAGGGGGTAGATGGCGGCCCGGTCTTCGATGACGATGCGCACATGCCCGCCGGCGCCCGGCACTGGTCCCAGCCGTGCCGGGAGGCTGTGGCCCTCGGCGTCGAAAACCTCCAGGGCGCTGTAGTGCAATACCGCCAACGGGTTGCCTGGGCGCATCAGGGCCACGCCAAGCTCGCCGGGCTCGGGCAGGGCCAGCAGGTCGCCTGAAAGCTCCAGCTCGAGCACCAGCGGACCCTCGCCTTCGGGGCGCTGACGCACGGTGAAACCGTGCTCCAAGCCACGCTGGTCATTGACCCACCACTCGACGACATTGCCCCGGTCGAGTTCGGCCCGTGCCCCGTCAGTTCGGGGTGTTGCGGGCGCGGCCTCGGCCAGAGAGCCTTCGCGGCCGGATCGCGCCAGAGCCAGGCTGAGCTTCCAGTCGCCATCGGTTGGGGTCACCATGAGCCCGTCAGGGCCAAGCCGTGCCTCCACACCCAGTGCAGCGTTTCCGGCGATGACATCGCCGTCCCCGCCCTGTTTCTCGGCGGACCACCGGTATTCCGCCGCGCCTTCCGTAGCGAACGCCCCGCCGGCAGCAACCAGAATAGAAAGAACACACAGCACCACGACGGCGACACGGTTCGCACTCATCACCCCTCCACATTTTAGAGCATGAAACTGAGACTAAATAACAGAGTTCGGATTCATTAACGAGACCAATTAACAGCCTACCACGGCAATGGGGTGGTGGGCGGCGTCTATGAATGCAGGATCGGGCGGACACGGGGGTCCGCCCCTACGATTCCCCAACGCCAATCACCACGCCTGTAGGGGTGGACCCCCGTGTCCACCCATTCTTGGCCCCTTTGACCCCATTGACCCTTATTCCCCAGTTACAACTTGGCCGTCGATCTCCAGCCCGCCAGGCACCAGGGCATTCCTGAGGACCATCGAGCGGGTGATCTGCACGCCGCTTCCGAGAACGCAGCCGCGCTCCAATACGACATCAGGGCCGATCCGGCAGTTGCTGCCGAGAGTGACGCCATCGTCTATCCATACGGGGCCCTGAATGATTGTGCCGTCCGGGATGGTCTCGGGCACCCGGCCACCGGGGCTTTCGTCCAGGAATCGAAGATTGAGGTCGAGCAGGTCTTCCGGGGTCGAGACCTGAAGACGTTGGTCAGTCTTGACGCCGACAATCCTGGAGCCCTCGTCGATCAGGGCCTGGATAGCATCCTGCAATTCGTACTCGCCTCGGGCTGACGGACCTTGCCCGGCCAAAAGATCCAGAACCCGGTGAGGCAGGCAATAGAGCGGCAAGCTGACGGTATTCGACGGAGCATCTTCCGCCGCGGGTTTCTCGACGATGCGACTGATGACACAGTCTTCGTCCATCTCAACCGGAGCGGCCGTCGAAACCCTTTCCAACGACACATCCATCAGGCTCAAGGCGCCGTCGGCCCCCGATCCGGCTTCAAGCAAGGCCGCCACATGCTCGACCGGTTTGAGGCTGTCGCAGGCCGAGAGCACGAACGGGCCGTCGATCATTGACGCTGCCAGACCGAGAGCGTGAGCCATCCCGAGGCGTTCTTCCTGTACGACGAATTGCACGGTGACATCCAGCGACGTCTC
>QNEM01000283.1 GCA_003645215.1 Gammaproteobacteria bacterium | reverse complement strand
GTTTCCACCCGCGCGCTTAATCCTTCACGCTGATCTATCTTGTTATAAACCTCAATTTGCGGCACATCTTCTGCGCCAATTTCACTGATAACCTGATTCACCTGTTGCATCTGGCTGTCACGTTGCTCGCCGGTAACATCAACAATATGCAGCAATAAATCAGCTTCCCGGGTTTCCTCCAGTGTTGCGTGAAAGGCATCCACCAGATCATGCGGAATATGCCTGATAAATCCTACTGTATCGGTCAATATCACCGGGGTTGCAGGTGCTAATTCAATACGACGAAAGGTCGGATCAAGTGTCGCAAACAGTTTATTGGCGACATATACCTTCGAGCCAGTGAGCCGATTGAACAAGGTTGATTTACCAGCGTTGGTATAACCCACCAGCGACACGACTGGCGTGTGCGATCTGCTACGTCTTTTTCTGCCTTGTTGCCTCTGGCGCCTGACCTTCTCCAAACGTGCGTTGATTGTTTTGATTCGCTTACCGATCAGGCGACGATCTGTCTCTAACTGGGTTTCACCCGGCCCCCTTAAACCAATGCCGCCTTTCTGCCGTTCCAGATGTGTCCAACCTCTAATCAGACGGGAAGACAGATGTTGCAACTGGGCCAGTTCGACCTGCAATTTTCCTTCAAAACTTCTGGCGCGTTGCGCAAATATATCAAGAATCAGGCCCACACGATCAACCACCCTGCACTGGCACTCTTTTTCTACATTGCGTTCCTGTCGTGGACTCAGGATATGGTTGAAGATAACAACATCGGCCTGTTTTTCCATCACTGCCTGTTTGATCTCTTCGACCTTGCCGCTACCGATGAAAAAACCGGCATCTGGTGCGTTTCTGGAACAGGTAATGGTGGTCACGGGTTCGAGTCCGGCAGACGTCACCAACTCGATGAATTCATCAAGACCTTCATTGAATTCAGTATTTTTAAAATCGATATTAACGAGAACGGCCAGCTCGTTGATAGCTGCCTCGTCAGTCAAATAAACACCTCAAACCCCTGATACTCAAGCTGTGATTTATCAGTCTTTGTCCTGACCGTTTTGATGGTCATCGTCCGCTCTGGGGAGCTTGACATTACGTGTTGGAACAATGGTTGATATTGCATGTTTGTAAACTAATTGACTGACAGAATTTTTTAAAAGCACGACAAATTGGTCAAATGATTCTACCTGACCTGTGAGTTTTATCCCATTAACAAGAAATACTGACACAGGTATTCGCTCTTTACGTAAAGTGTTCAGAAACGGATCTTGCAGGGTATGCCCCTTATTCATAACAATTCTCCTTGTTATAAGATTATTATTTTTATGAACCTGATATCGGTTCTTTTATTATATTTTATTGTTAGAACCTCAAATCACTCATGGGTTCCTTTTTATTGTTATCCGACCATTATATTACATTTAGGCCAATAAATGCGCCTTTTCAGCGAGAATTCCCTGTATTTTGTCAACCAGTCCGGATTCATCAGAGTCAAGCCAGATGCCATTATCCTCTTTCCTTAGCCAGGTCATCTGGCGTTTGGCCAGTTGCCGCGTCGCAACAATGCCCTTTTCAACCATTTCTTCATAATCTGTTTCCCCATCCAGGTAATTCCAGACCTGCCGATAGCCAACCATGCGCATGGCAGGTAAAGAACTGGAAAATCGACCATTTGCATGAAAAGCCCTGACTTCGTCTACCAGTCCCTCATCAAGCATGTTCATGAAACGATATTCGATTCTCTCATGCAGCTTTGCACGATCCCCCGGATTCAGGATGATTTTAATGAGCTCAAAGGGAAACGGGCTTGCCTCTGCATCAGCATAATGATCAGTCATACTACGACCACTGATCTCGTAAACTTCCAGGGCACGCTGTATCCGTTGTGGGTCATTCGGGTGAATCCTCTCTGCCGCCACGGGGTCAATCTCTGCAAGTCGATCATGCATCGCCTGCCAACCAATATCCCTGGCCTCCGCTTCAAGTCGTTGCCTGACCTCTGCATCAGCATCCGGTAAATCAGATATCCCTGACTCCAGCGCACGGAAATATAAGCCTGTGCCGCCCACCAAAAGCGGGACCTTATTTTTAGAATGTATTTCGTCTATGGCCAGCAAGGCATCATCACGAAACCTGGCTGCTGAATAGGTCTCATCTGGCTCACAGATATCGATCAAGCGATGAGGAACATTGTTGAGAAATTCCCTGGATGGCTTGGCCGTACCGATATCCATACCCCGGTAAACCAGGGCAGAATCCACGCTGATGAGTTCTACGGGAAGCCGCTTGAATAATTCTGCTGCAATATCGGTTTTGCCCGTTGCAGTCGGCCCCATTAAAAATATAACAGCTAATGTCATCTCAAATCTTCCGCTTCAATAAATCACTTAAAGATTCATTATCAAGCGTTCGCCATGCCATTGTCTTTGCACCACGTTTTAGTTTTTCTACAAGGCTCGGATCCGGATTAGTATTCCTTACTTCATCCATAAGTTGAGTCACCATCTGCTCATCTATTTTACCTGACCCTGCATCGTTCACATGCCCGGACATGACGCCAATGATCTGCTCGCTGGATTTGTCTAATTTTATCAGTGGCAGCATGTCATTAATCAGACCGATAATATCTGCATACTCAAGCAATAGTGGAATTTCGCGGATTAGCAGACTGTCTGGTGCGACCCTTTCCAGCTTCAGGCCAAAAGTTTCAAAAGAAGATGCCCTGGATTCTATAAAATCAGCATGCTCAGTAGAAACAATCATGGTCAGTGGCACAAGCAAGGGCCTGTGACGAATACCCTTTGTTGCAAAATCATTTTCCAGTTTCGAAGAGACAACAATTTCCTGACACAAAGGAACATCAATCAATAATAATTCACCCTGGATTTGCGTAATCAAATAACGTCCTTCAATCAATAACAGATCATTTGAGTCCGAAGAAGATTTATCCCAGGGTTTATTACTACTGACTCCGTACATCCTGGATTTCAAGGAGGATTGAAACCCGGAATTCCTGTCATAATTCTCGCCATTATCCTGGGAGAATGAATACTGTGCTCCCTGCTCCTGAATATCCTGACCCTGAATGTTTTTTACTTGGGTATTATTTTCCTGGGTATTCTGCTGCCCAATATCCCTGCCTTCACATGCCTGCATCAAGGCAGCAAAAATAAAGTCATGCACATCCCTGGCCTGGCGAAACCTGACTTCATGTTTGGCTGGATGCACATTCACAT
>QNEM01000282.1 GCA_003645215.1 Gammaproteobacteria bacterium | reverse complement strand
CTGAAAGGCGATGATTTGCTGAAAGAAGCAGATAGCGTCAAGGCGACTATTCAATATTCGTATCAGGACGGAGATGAATATGTTTTTATGAATATGGATGATTACGAACAATACATACTCAATAAAAATGACATCGAAGATCACATAGGCTATCTGACCGAAGGTCTGGAAGGAATTACCGGCATATTATTGGACGGTGCTTTAATTACCATAGAATTGCCTGGTACGGTTGAGCTTGAAATTGTTGAGACTGCCCCGGGAATGAAAGGTGCGAGCGCAACAAGTCGAACCAAACCAGCATTTATGACAACAGGTCATGAAGTGCAGGTGCCAGAATATATTGAGACGGGTGAGACGATTAAAATTAATACTGCGAATAATAAGTTTATTTCACGCGCTTAAACGAGACCTTTGCACGATTCATCTTTTCCGCCATAGCAGCGTTAAAAATGGTCTAAAAATACTCATTTACTCCGTGTAAACTCCGTTTTTTAGACCATTTTCGCCTTGCTTTGACGAAAAATCTATTTCGTGCAAAGGTCTCGTAAATAAATTAAAGATTAAGGATCGAGGTTGAATTAATGTTGATAGAAAAAGATAAGGTAGTCAGTTTTCATTTCAAGGTACTTGAGAATGGTGAATTACTGGAAAACTCAGGCGATGGAGAGCCTATGCTGTATATGCATGGACGTAATGGATTAATCAGTGGCCTGGAGTCTGAGTTGACCGGGAAAAAGTCCGGGGAAAGTTTTAGTGTGACGCTGGAACCAAAGGACGCCTATGGTATTCCCCTGGAATCGTCTCAACAACGTATCTCCAAAAAACACCTGGCGACAAAGGGAAAATTACAGGTTGGAATGGTAGTAGACATCAATACCACCGAAGGACTACGACAGGCAACAATCATTAAAGTAGGTAAATTTAATGTTGATGTCGATACCAATCATCCCTTTGCCGGTAAAACTCTGACATTTGAGGTTGATATAGTTGATGTCCGAGATGCTACTGCTGAGGAGCTGACTCATGGGCATGCGCATGGCGCAGGTGGTCACCAACATTAATGCGGGATTTATTTTTCGGTTAAGGCAATTCCATCAAAATGAATGCCAGACCAGCCGGATTGAATGAAATTCCTGATGTTCGCATGGTCGGTATTCTCAGGATGCTCTAGGACATCTTCTCGATAATAATTACCAAAGCAGGCCAGTGTTTGTTTTTCGTCCAGGTTATTTAACTGGCCGAATGAAAATATCTTGCATGAACCTTCATTGTTACCTGCTTCATTGATGACTTGCGAGTTGCCATGGCCATTGGTAAAACGGGTTGGTGTGTAGATATAGTTTTCTTCAATAAGCTGCATTACCTGGTCAAATTCTATTTTCTCAGGTGTGGAGCTCAGTAATTCTTTAAGTTTATCCATTAGTTATCTCAAGGTAGATTTTCTATTAACTCGTAGCGGTGCTAGATTAGCATAATGCAAAAAATGAATACCAGGAAATGGATACATACATAACAGGTCAGCGTTGGATAAGTGATGCCGAGTCTCGCATGGGACTGGGGACGGTTCTGTCCTCTGAACATAGAACTGTAACAATTTCTTTTCCAGCAACAGGTGAAGTTCGTTCATACGCAAAAGAAACTGCACCGCTTACCAGAGTGATTTTCAATATCGGAGATACGGTCACGACTGAGGAAGGCATTAAGGTGATTGTTGATTCAGTCATCGATAATGAAGGTTTGATCAGTTACCAGGGGAAAAATGAAAAAGGTGAAGAGTTAATCATCAAGGAAGATTCTCTAGCCAACACCGTCCAGTTAAACCGACCCGCCGAACGTTTGTTTAATGGTCAAACTGATTCTGATAAATGGTTTCAGGCCAGGTTTCAGACACTTAAGCACAAAAACAGATTGGCACATAATGACCTTTACGGACTGGCAGGAACCAGAACCAGTCTTATCCCACATCAGTTATATATCGCCAATGAGGTAGCACATCGTCATGCTCCACGTGTCTTGCTGGCTGATGAGGTGGGCCTGGGGAAAACCATTGAAGCGGGAATGATAATCCATCACCAGATCTTGACGGAACGTGCCAAACGCATCCTTATCGTTGTACCGGAGAGCCTTGTTCACCAGTGGTTAGTGGAGATGTTACGTAAATTCAATCTGAGCTTCAGTATTTTTGATGCGGAAAGGTGTTATGCCCTGGAAGAGGGCGATGAAGATATTGAAATATTTCAAACCGAACAACTGGTCATTTGTAGTCTTGAATTTCTGACTGAATATGAGAAATATTATCAGCAATCTTTACTCGGCGAATGGGATCTTCTGGTGGTTGACGAAGTACATCATTTGTATTGGTCTACCAGTGAGGTAAGTAAGGAATATAAAATTGTAGAACAACTATCGCATTCGACCAGAGGAGTTTTGTTACTCACCGCGACACCAGAGCAATTAGGCAGGGAAAGTCACTATGCTCGATTACGATTACTTGACCCCAACCGGTTTCCTGATTTCAATTCATTCGTTGAAGAAGAAGAGCACTACGAACCCATCGCCCAGGCAGTAGAAGAATTATTTTCTGATGTTCAATTATCTAGCAAGACACTGGATTTACTAGGCAAACTATTAACCGACACCGGTGCCAGTTTTCTGCAGATGATTGAGAAGACAGAGCTTCATTCCTCAGAAAATATTGATGCAAGAACAAACCTTATCGATCAATTACTGGATTATCATGGCACTGGTCGTGTTTTATTTAGAAATACACGCGCAACAATCAAGGGTTTCCCTGGCAGGGAACTCTATGCCTATTCGCTCTCATTACCACAGGAATATCGGTCTCTCTATACTGACTTGTCTAATAGGGATATGGATGAGGACGAAATTAAATTCTTATTATGTCCTGAAAGCTTGTATCAACGAGAGGGGAATAAACACTGGGAAAAAATTGATCCTAGAATAAGCTGGCTGATTGAGAAGCTTAAATTGCTCAAAGAGAAGAAAGTCCTGGTGATTTGTGCACATGCTGGCACTGCAATTGATATCAGTAAATTATTGAGAAAAAAGGAAGGTATGCATGCTGCTGCCTTTCATGAAGGATTGAGCCTGATTGAACGCGATCGAGTTGCGGCCTATTTTGCTGATGAACATGAAGGCAGTCAGGTGCTTATCTGTTCCGAGATAGGTAGTGAAGGAAGAAATTTCCAGTTCGCGCATCATTTAGTTCTGTTTGATT
>QNEM01000281.1 GCA_003645215.1 Gammaproteobacteria bacterium | reverse complement strand
CCATCACCGAAGGCGGTGATTTTGAGCAAGCAAAAAGATGGACGTCGCTACTACAGGCCAGGCTGGATGAGACTTATCCTGAAGCATATCGAGTCATCAACAAAGGTATTTCCGGAAATACCTCGGCACAGGGTTTTGACAGGTTTTGCGATGATGTACTGCCTTATTTTCCGGGATTATTACTGGTGGAATTTGGTTTTAATGATGCCAACGTTAAGGACTGGACTATCGAACCCCGTGTCAGTCTGGAGGAATTTGTCAGGAATCTTCGGGAGTTTCACCGTATCGCAACAGCGAAGAACACATGCTGTGTATTTATTCTAAATCACAGCATCGCTGATGTTGGCGGAAGGCAGGGCAATGGCCTGACTTATAATCAGAATCTATTGCCCTACGATCAGGCTGTGATTACATTGGCAGAAGAACTGAAGGCAAAAGTAATCGATTTACCTGGAATGATGATAGCTAAAGAAACTCCCCTGAATGAGTACTTGTCTGATGACAATTTACATTTGTCAGAAGCGGGGAATAAGCACTATGCGCAAATGGTTTTTGATGTAATCATAGAGAATAATTTTTATCAGCCCATTTAATAAATAAGAATTGAATGCAATATCAACCTGTCTTCGGAGAAGTTAAATGAAAAAAAGATTTTTGGAAAAATCGTTGGTATTAACCGTTATTACGATGTGTCTGTGTGTTATATCGATCTCGGGGTGCGGTAGAATAGAGTCCAGGGGACAGGCAGACAAGCTTGAGCGAACAGTCACGGACTATGCTTCAGCTTTAAGATGGTCATACTATAGAGAAGCGGTTAGTTATCATGTAACCAGGGATGGTAAATATCCTGATGTGGATATTGAGGAATTAGAAAAAATTGAAGTGACAGATGTTAATTTTATTTCTAAAACACTCATTCCCAGTTCAGAAAAGGATGGTGTCAACGAGGCACGCATTGTTGCCGAGGTAATCTATTACAACAAAGATCGGGGGACCCTCAAGGAAATGCAACTGGATCAGATATGGTGGTATAACGCAGAAATCAAGCATTGGCTGATTGAAACGGATTTTCCAGTATTCAAATAAGCAGAATTTAAGTAACTAAAATTCAAGCAACCAGAATTCTGGTTAATTTGTAATAAAAAGTAACCGGGCTGAAATGATAGTTGACTCGCAAGATTACAATTCAAATCTTCCCCAGCCTGATGAGATAGCCCTTAAGCTAAGCGAAAGCCTGCAGGAAAAAATAAGGCTGGCCATCACGGAGAGTGGTGGTTCGATCAGCTTCGAACAATACATGCAGATGGCGTTGTATGAGCCGGGCCTGGGTTATTACAGTGCAGGTTCCAGTAAGTTTGGTGAACAGGGCGACTTTGTGACTGCACCTGAAATCTCCCCCCTGTTTTCTCGCTGTATTGCCAGGCAATGCCAACAGGTTTTATCGGAAATATCCTCATCCAAATCATCATGTAGCATTCTTGAATTTGGCCCCGGTACTGGCACGATGGCAATAGATATCATGTTGGAGCTGGCGCGAAATAACACCTTGCCAGAAACCTATTACCTGCTTGAGCCCAGTGCTGATTTACGCCAGAGGCAACAGTCCAACATCAAGAATACAATCCCTCAACTTGAGGAACGATTTGTCTGGCTTGACCGTCTCCCCGAAGAAAGAATAAGGGGCGTTATCCTGGCGAATGAAGTTATTGATGCCATGCCCGTGAAGCGCATCGTAATTGACAGCGATATCCAGGAATATGCTGTTAGCTGTGATTTCGGAGCAAAGGGTGAAACACGATTTCAATGGCTGAAGACAGACATTGATCAAGATTTAAAGTCAGAGTTGCAAGAGTTACAAGAGATGTTTGATACATTGAGGGAGCCGTTAGCAACACCCTATATCACAGAGATCAATTGCAATATTAAGCCGTGGGTAAATTCATTAAGTGATGTTCTGGACGAAGGTCTTATATTGATTTCTGATTATGGCTATCCTCGGCAGGAATATTTTCACCCACAAAGGCATGCAGGGACACTAATTTGTCATTATCGACATCAGGTACACGATGATCCATTTCTGTATCCGGGGCTGCAGGACATCACTGCCTCGGTAGAATTTACCACTGTCGCAGAAGCAGCAGTTGATGCTGGTCTACATGTATCAGGGTTTACCACACAGGCACATTTTTTAATCGGATGCGGATTAGACCAGTTTGTCTCGGAATTTGAGTCAGATGATGTGGCCGAAAGATCGAAGATGACACAACAAGTCAGTAAATTAATCATGCCAGGTGAGATGGGTGAAAAATTCAAGTTTATCGGCCTGAGTAAAAATCTCGACAATCAACTGTGTGGTTTTAGCTTTATTGATCAGAGGTCTCGGCTATAAACATGAAAATAATTGTTATATTTCTGCAACTGTTTTTACTGGTTTTATTTTCGGGTGCCTGCAGCCGCGAAGAAAAACCTGATCAGGATCCGGCAGAAACGGAGTTCAGTGTCCAGTCATTAGCCAAAGGCGATATAGACAATGTACTGGATATTTATGTACACGAAGTCCGTAAATTATTGCGTGAGCTCATGGTAAAGCTTTATAAACGGAATCCAGATCAGTTAAAAAAATCTCCCTTTAACGATATTGATATAAATGTATCCCGGGTATTTGATAGACGCCACGACTGGTCATTTAAACAACTGGATTATAAGGAAGGTGTTGATGCAATAAACATGACATTTGATGATGATTATCATGGCGACAGGGTTTTCTCGTTTATCGTCGGTTTATCTTCCATGTTGATGGCATCGTATGGTGATAAAACAGATTTTTATATGCTGGATGATATCAATGGGCAGCCGCTATATAACAGTGCCCGTAATATTGAAATTGCTGTATGGAAGTTAAGTAATAATAGAAACAAGAATGGGGAACTGTTTATTTACAGTAATTCCCTGCCGCATGAGGAAGCCAATCTGAGTTATGAACGACTGTTTGGAAAACTTATTGCAAATCAGGATACAATCGCCATCATTATGGAAAGCAAGAACAAAAGGCTTATCAAGAAAGTAGTTCAGAAAGTGGCAACTGCAGTTTTTCTACCCATATAGTTTTCTCCTTCTGTCTGTAAACAGTATCAAGGGCTAAATATTGAATTTTCTACATCTCATCTTGCTTGGCTTGCTTCAGGGATTGACAGAATTCCTGCCGATTTCAAGTTCGGCACATCTGATTTTATTACCGT